>NZ_AEWG01000077.1 GCF_000190375.1 Rubrivivax benzoatilyticus JA2 = ATCC BAA-35 | reverse complement strand
TCCTCGGCCTGCTGGGTGTGCACCTGGCGATGCACCGCCGCAGCCTGCTGCGCTGATCAGCGTTTGCGGCGCCGCGCGCGCGGCAGCCCGGCGCCGGCCAGCGCGCGCAGCAGGATCGCGATCGTGCTGCCGTTGTGCAGCATCGACGCCGCCACCGGGCTCAGCGCGCCGAGCGCCGCGGCGCCGAGGATCGTGGTGTTGAGCCCCATCGTCAGGCGGAAGTTGCCGTCGATCAGCGCACGCGTGGCCAGCGCCAGCGCCTTGGCGTCGGCGACGTGGCCGATGCGGTCTTCGAGCAGCACGACGTCGGCGGCCAGCCGGGCGACGTCGGCGCCGCGCTGCATCGCGATGCCGACGTGCGCGCCGCTGAGCGCCGGGCCGTCGTTGACGCCGTCGCCGACGAAGGCGATGCGTGCGCCCGACGCGGCCAGCTCGTGCAGCACTGCCGCCTTGTCCTCGGGCATCAGCCCGGCGCGGTAGTCGTCCAGGCCCAGCGCCGCGGCGGTCTCACGCGCGCGCTCGGGCAGGTCTCCGGTCAGCATGACGATGCGGCGCACGCCCAGCTCGCGCAGCCGCGCGACGGTGGCCGCGGCGTCGGGGCGCAGCTGGTCGCGCATCGCCAGCACGCCGATCAGCGTGCCGCCCCAGCCGATGTAGAGCAGGGTCTTGCCGTCGGCCTCCAGCGCCTGCAGGCGCGGCGCGTGCGGCGCGACGGCGATGCCTTCGTCGTCCTCGATGAAGTGGCGCGAGCCGACGACGACCCGCCGGCCGTCGATCTCGCTGGCCACGCCGTGGGCGACGATGAACTCGACCTCGGCGTGGTCGAAGTGCTCGCGCTCGGGCAGGCGGTGCGCGGCTTCGACGACGGCCAGCGCCATCGGGTGGAAGTAGTGCTCCTCGACCGAGGCGGCCAGGTTCAGCAGGTCGGCCGGCGTCAGCGCCGGGTCGAGTGCGACGGTGTCGGTGACCAGCAGCCGGCCGGTGGTCAGCGTGCCGGTCTTGTCGAAGACGAAGGTGTCGGCCGCGGCCAGGCGTTCGAGCGCGCGTGCGCCCTTGATCAGCATGCCGCTGCGCCCGGCCTCGGCCATCGCCGACTTGAAGGCCACCGGCGTCGCCAGCTTCAGCGCGCAGGAGTAGTCGGCCTGCAGCACCGCGGCGACACGCCGGCCGTCGCGCGACAGCGCCCAGGTGCCGGCGGCCAGCGCCAGCACCATCGGCACCAGGCGGTCGGCCAGGCGCGCGGCGTCGAGCTGGGTCTGGCCCTTGGTCTCCAGCGACTGGGCGACGAAGTCGGCGATGCGCGCCGCCGCCGCCTGGCGGCCGACCCGTTCGGCGTAGACGCGCAGCCGGCCTTCCTCGACCAGCGTGCCCGAGAGCACGTGGTCGCCGCGGCGGCGTGCCACCGGCACGCTCTCGCCGGTCATCGTCGCCTCGTTGACCAGCGCCTCGCCGCCGAGCACCGTGCCGTCGACCGGCATCACCGCGCCGGTGGCGACGATGACCGTGTCGCCGACCTGCACCGCGTCGGCGTCGATGCGCGTCTCGCGGCCGTCGCGCTCGACCCAGACCTCGCTGTCGGCCGGGCGCAGCAGCTGCGACAGCAGCGCGTCGGAGCGGCGTTCGATCGAGTGCTCCAGGTACTCGCCGAGTGCCAACAGGAAGGACGTGGTGTTGGCCGCGACGTGGTCGCCGCGGCCGATCGAGATCGCCACGGCCACCGCTTCGAGCACGTGCGAGGTGATGCCGGCGCGCAGCAGGTCGTCCAGCGCCTCGCCGAGCAGCGGCACGGCGTTGGCCGCGGCTACCGGGCCGCGCAGCGACATCGGCAGCGCCGGCCCGAGCAGCAGCGCGGCCCCGGTGGCCAGCACGCTGCCCAGCGCCGGCTCGGGGGCGCAGCCGGCGGCCGGCGCGCGGCCGGGGGCGGCAGCGCCAGCAGCTGCGACGCGAGTGTCGCGGCGTCGGTGAGCGCCGGGTCGTAAGACAGCGCCAGCGAACGCACCGCGGCGTTGACACGCACCTCGCGCACGCCGCGCAAGGCCTCGGCGGCGCGGCGCAGCGAGCGGGTGTCCAGCGCGCCGCCGCGTTCGACGCGGTAGCGCCAGCGCACACGGCCGGCGCAGGCGTGTGCCGGCTCCAGTGCCGCGATCCAGCGGCCGGGGCTCACGGCTCCCGGTGCAGCTGGGCGTCCATCTCGGCGCGGATGTCCGCCGCCTGTTCCTTCAGCTCCTCGAAACCGCCGGCCAGGCCGGAATAGAGCTTCATCGCGGTCTTCAGCAGCGCCGCGCGCCGGTCTTCGTCGCCCAGCACCCAGGCCGCGCCGGCGCCCAGCGCCAGGCCGACGAGGAACTGCTGCTGCGCCGGGTTGCCCGGGATCCACGACGGCAGGTTGCCGAACAGGCCGCCGCCGTTGCCGGCATTGGCGTTGGCGGGCGTGTTGCCGCCGTTCCAGCCGCAGGCCGGGCAGCCGGCGCAGGCCAGCTTCGCCTTCTTCTTCGACTTCTTAGCCAAGTTCCTTCTCCTCGCGCCCGGCCTCGCCGAGCAGGGTTTCGATCAGTTGCACGGCCGCCGCACCGGCGGCCACGGCGGCGAGCGCGCCGCCCCACTGGCCACGCTGCAGCGAGCGCGCCGCCTGCGTGCCGGCGGTCAGCGCGGCGCCGCCTTGCAGCGCGTGGCGCAGCACACGCCGGGCGTCCAGACCGGGCCGGTCCTGGAAGGCCGACAGGCAGGCGGCGGCGACGAAGCCGCGTGTGAAGCTGCCGTCGGCGGCGGCGATGCGCTGGCGTTTCACGCCGTGTCCCCGGTCTTGCGGGTGCGGCGGCGCGGCACCTTGGCCGCCGGCGCAGGCGCGGCGACGGGTTCGGGCGCCGGTTCGGGCGCCGGCGCAGCCGCGGGTTCGACGGCCGGCGCCTCGGGCTGGGCCTCGGGAGCGCGGCGGCGCTGCAGCCAGCGCACGGCGAGTGCGCCGGCGGTAATGCCGGCCGCGAAGGGGAAGAGTTGCAGCATCTCGGGTCTCCTGTCGGTGTGCCGTGGCCGCGGCACACCGCACGAGGAAGACCGTGATGCTGGACAGCGCCCGCCGGCGTCGGGGCCGGGGGCCGCCTGGCCGGGAGGCAGGCGCCAACGCTCGTCTACGTACGGCGCACCGGAGGCGCGCGACACGATGCGCTGGCTGGCGAAAGCTGGCTGGCGGAAGTCGGCCCAGTCTCGGCCGGCGTCCGCCCCGGGCCCTTGCGGGCGATCAAGCCGGCGTGCGCCGGCCCGGCTTCAGAAGGTTTCCCAGTCGGCCTCGGTGCCGGCCGCGGCGGGCGTCGAACTGGTGCGCGTGGCCGCGCGTTCTGCGGCGGGCCGGGCGGCCGGACGCGCTGCCGGCGCCGGGCGTG
>NZ_AEWG01000078.1 GCF_000190375.1 Rubrivivax benzoatilyticus JA2 = ATCC BAA-35 | reverse complement strand
AGCAGAGCGACGGCGCGGCGCGCCTCGTCGGTGCTGCGCGCGGCGTCCAGCGGCAGCGGCGGGCGCGGCGGCGGCAGCTGCGGCTGCGGCACGACGCGCAGCGAATGGCCGCCGCCCAGCGCCCGCGTGGCCAGGCGCAGCAGCGTGCCGTCGGTGCCGGGCAGCAGGGTCTCGCTGCGGTCGGGCAGCGCGAAGGCGCGGTCGAGCCAGCGGATCGCGTCGACGCCGAGCACCGGCGCGAGCTGCAGCGTGCCCTGCCCCGGCTCGCAGCCGAGCAGGCGCAGCGCGGCCTGGTTGCAGGCGCGCAGCACGCCGCGCGCGTCGAACCACAGCAGCGCGTCGGCGACCTCGTCGAGCAGCGCCGCGAGCAGTTCGGGCGAGGAGGCGGAAGTCGTCGGCGTGGCCAAGGTCGGGACGTCAGTCCAGCGACCGGGCCGACGCGAGCGCGGCGAGCACGGCGCGGTTGACCTCGCCCTGGGCCAGCAGCAGGGTCTCGGCGCGTTCGCGGATGTCGAACACCGACTCCTGCTCGATCGCGCGCACCAGCTCGAGGAAGGGGTGGAACGGGCCGGTCTCGTCGACCAGCGCCTGGCGCACGCGCTCGGGCACCGGCACGCTCTTCAGCAGGTCGGCCACCGGCTGCTGCAGCAGCTGGTCGAGCAGCGAGAACACGCCGCAGATGAACATCTCGCCGCGCATCTCGGCGTCGTCGCTGCCGCGCGCGAGCTCCTCCATCAGCAGCCCGCGGCGCACCGCCTCGTACATCAGCGGCTTGGCCGCGGCCGAGCGCGACGACGAGGCCAGCAGCAGCGCCAGCCAGCGCTTCAGGCGCTGGTAGCCGAGCATCATCAGCGCATGGCCGAAGGAGCTGATCTCGACCGACAGGCCGAAGGCCGGCGAGTTGAGGTAGCGCAGCAGCCGGAAGCCCAGCGTCGGGTCGCGCTTGATGATGGCCTCCAGCCGCGCGACCGGCTCCTCGCGGTCCACGCCCTGGATCAGCTGCATGACGACCTGCACGTCCGGCGGCACGCCCTGGCGGCCGGAGCGCGCCACCGGCTCGTCGCTGGGCCAGCCCAGCGTGGCGATGGCGCCGCGCTGCAGCGCCGCGTCGACGGCGCCCATCGTGCGCGCGCCGGCGCGCAGCTCGGCCAGGCCGGCGAGCGCGGGGCCGGCCGCGGCGGCGTCGTGGTCGAGGATCGCGAACGAGAACGCCGACAGCACCTGCGGCGGCAGCGGCGCCAGCGGCCGGCCCTTGACGAGCAGCGTGCCGCCGGCCTCGGCGTGGGCGACCAGCGCCTGGGCGAAACGCGGTTCGGC
>NZ_AEWG01000079.1 GCF_000190375.1 Rubrivivax benzoatilyticus JA2 = ATCC BAA-35 | reverse complement strand
CGGCAGCGCCGGCGGCAGCGGCTCGGCGTGGGCGAGCTGGTCGTAGAGCCGGCAGTCGGCGCTGCCGTCGTCGTGGCCGGCGAACAGCGCCGCCAGACCGTGACGGTGTTCGTGTGCCGGCGCAGCGTCGTGCGCGGGGTGCGGCGACGGCGGATGGCCGGACGCCTGCACGGCCGACGGCGCTGGCGCCGTGCCGTGCAGCACCGTGTGCGCCAGCCCCAGCCATTGCGCTGCCAGCAGCGCGAAGACGACGGCGAACGTCAGCCCCAGCCGCGAGGCAGGGTGTCGGTCGTCAGGGTGGCGGCGGCGGCGCATCGGGCGCGAGCATAACCAGCCGGCGCGGCCGAGCCCCGGCTCAGGTCTCCCGGCGCGAGGCCTCGACCAGCCAGTGGCGGAACGCCGCGACCGCCGGCCGCTCGGCGCTGTGGCGGCGGCCGACCAGGCAGTAGGTGCAGGGCGAGGCGATGGCCAGCGCGAAGGGCGCGACCAGCGCGCCGCTGGCCAGGTGGCCGGCGACGATGGGCCGCGCCGCCAGCGCGACACCCTGGCCGGCCAGCGCCGCCTCGATCGCCAGCACCGCGTTGGAGAAGTGGCGGCCACTGCCGGCGGCCTGGCGGTCCAGGCCGGCGGCCTGCAGCCAGCGGTGCCAGCCCCAGGCCTCGTCGCCGCCGTGGTTCAGCGTGTCGTCGTGGATCAGCGTGTGCTGCACGACGTCGGCCGGCACCGCCAGCGGCGTCGCGCCGCGTGCCAGCGCCGGGGCGCAGACCGGCAGGTACTCGGGCGTCAGCAGCGGGTCGACACGCCAGCCCGGGTAGCGCCCGGTGCCGAAGACGACGGCCAGCTCGCTGCGGCCGTCACCCGGCGCGCGCGCCAGCGCCGCGAGCACGTTCGCGGCACCGGCGTGGTCGACGGTCTCGGAGCTGCTCGCCAGCCGGATCTCGACCTCCGGATGGCGTGCGTAGAAGCCGGGCAGGCGCGGCAGCAGCCAGTGGCTGGCCCAGGACGGCGGCGCGATGACGCGCAGCAGCTCGGTGGCCGCCGGCGCGCAGGCCAGATCCACCGCGTCGGCCAGCAGCGCCAGGCCCTCGCGCACCTTGGGCAGCAGGGCCTCGCCGCGCGGGCTCAGGCGCACCGCGCGTGTCAGGCGCTCGAACAGCACGACGCCGAGCTCGGCCTCGAGGCTGCGGATCTGCTGGCTGACGGCCGCCGGCGTGACGTGCAGCTCGGCCGCGGCCTGCTTGAAGCTGAGGTGGCGCGCGGCGACCTCGAAGGTGCGCAACAGTGCCAGTGCGGGCATGCGGCGGGTCATCGACAGTTAAGCGCAGCTTGTGCGTCGAATCATAAATGCTTGTTTGCCTCGGTTCTGGGCGGGCTCTACATTGCCGCGCTCGCGTAACCGCCTTGTAACCCGTTCCCGACGTATGACCCAAGCCGAAAGCCGCGTCCTCTGTCCCGCCTTGCGCAACCGCATCATGTCTGCCGACGAAGCGGCCGCCTTGATCCGAAAAGGCGACAACATCGGCATGAGCGGCTTCACCGGGGCGGGTTACCCGAAGGCGATCCCGGGCGCGCTGGCGCGCCGCATCCACCAGGCCAACTCCGAGGGCGACCGCTTCAAGGTCGGCATCTGGACCGGCGCGTCGACCGCGCCCGAGCTCGACGGCGCGCTGGCCAGCGTGGCCGGCGTCGAGATGCGCCTGCCCTACCAGAGCGACCCGGTGTGCCGCCAGCGCATCAACGCCGGCGAGATGGAGTACATCGACATCCACCTCTCGCACGTCGCGCAGTTCGTCTGGTTCGGCTTCCTCGGCCACCTGGACGTCGCGGTCGTCGAGGTCACCGGCATCACCGAGGACGGCCGGCTGATCCCGTCGACCTCGATCGGCAACAACAAGACCTGGCTGGACGAGGCCGACAAGATCATCCTCGAGGTGAACTCGGCGCAGGACATGAACCTGCTGGGCATGCACGACATCTATTACGGCACCCAGCGCCCGCCGCACCGCAAGCCGATCCCGCTGGTCGCGCCCGGCGACCGCATCGGCGAGCCGACCTTCCGCGTCAACCCGGACAAGATCGTCGCCATCGTCGAGACCCACGCCGGCGACCGCAACACGCAGTTCAGCGCGCCCGACGAGAACTCGCGCCGCATCGCCGGCCACATCCTCGACTTCCTGCAGCACGAGGTGAAGAAGGGCCGCCTGCCCAAGGACCTGCTGCCGCTGCAGTCGGGCGTCGGCAACATCGCCAACGCCGTGCTCGCCGGGCTCGAGGACGGGCCGTTCGAGAACCTCACCGCCTACACCGAGGTGCTGCAGGACGGCATGCTGCAGCTGATCAAGAGCGGCAAGCTGGCGTTCGCGTCGGCCACCGCGGTGTCGCTGTCGACCGATGCGCTGAAGGAGTTCCGCGAGAACCTGGCCTTCTACCGCGAGCGCATCCTGCTGCGCCCGCAGGAGATCAGCAACCACCCCGAGGTCATCCGCCGCCTGGGCATCATCGCGATGAACGGCATGATCGAGGCCGACATCTACGGCAACGTCAATTCGACGCACGTGATGGGCTCGCAGATCATGAACGGCATCGGCGGCTCGGGCGACTTCGCGCGCAACGCCTACCTGTCGATGTTCATGACGCCGTCCACCGCCAAGGGCGGCACGATCTCGTGCATCGTGCCGATGGTGCCGCACGTCGACCACACCGAGCACGACGTGCAGGTGCTGGTCACCGAACAGGGCCTGGCCGACCTGCGCGGCCTGTCGCCCAAGCAGCGCGCCGAGACGATCATCGAACGCTGCGCCCATCCCGACTTCAAGCCCGCGCTGCGCGACTACTACCGCCGCGCGCTGAAGGGCTCGCCGGGCCAGCACACGCCGCACCTGCTCGACGAAGCCTTCTCCTGGCATCTGCGCGCGCTCGCCGGGCGCGGCATGTGAGGCCCCGGCGGGCGCCGCGGGAGGCGCCCGCCACCAGCGGGCCGTGCTGCCGCGCAGGCGGTTGAACCCGGCCGCGGGTTTACCGCTTGAAACGACGGCGTGCTCAAGACGCCCGTCCCGGCAGTCGATGCTCCGGGGTCCGCGCCATCCGGCCGCGGGCCCGGACCACCGAGACGACTGCCATGAGACAACTCCCGCCTGCCTGCCTTCCCCGTGCCGTCGCCGCCGCCGTGTTGCTGGCCACTTCAGGCCTCGCCGCCGGCCCGTCGGCCGCGGCCGACGACTGGGCCGAGCGCCGGGTGCTCGTGTCGCCGCGTGCCGGCCTGCCGGCGGGCGACTTCCGCGCGCTGCTGGCGGTGCACGGCGGCAAGGCGCGCAAGATGGGCCAGAGCGAGTTGTACGTCGTCGACCTGCCGGCCGGCGTCTCCGAACGCGCCGTGCAGCAGCGCCTGGCGCGCCACCGGCTGCTGAAGTTCGCCGAGCTCGACCGCCGCATCGCGCCGGCCTATGCCGCCAACGACCCCTACCTCGGCAGCCAGTGGCACCTGGGCACGATCGGTGCCGCCACCGCCTGGGACCAGTCGCAGGGGGCCGGCGTGACGATCGCCATCCTCGACAGCGGCATCGACGCCAGCCACCCCGACCTGGCCGCGCGCATGGTCGCCGGCTGGAACTTCTACGACGGCAACTCCGACACCCGCGACGTCCACGGCCACGGCACCGCGGTGGCCGGCGCGGCCGCCGCGACCAGCGACAACGCCACCGGCGTCGCCGCCGTCGCCGGCAAAGCCAACCTGATGCCGGTGCGCATCGCCGACGCCAACGCCTACGCCTACTGGAGCACCGTCGCCCAGGGCCTGACCTGGGCCGCCGACCACGGCGCACGCATCGCCAACATCAGCTACAACGGCGTCGCCGGCAGCTCCACCGTCGCCAGTGCCGCGAACTACCTGCGCGGCAAGGGCGGGCTGGTCGTCGTCGCCGCCGGCAACGACGGCACCGACCCGGGTTTCGCGGCGACGACGGCGATGATCCCGGTGTCCGCCACCAACAGCGCCGACCAGCGCACCGGCTGGTCCAACTACGGCGCCTTCGTCGCGCTGGCCGCGCCGGGCGAAGGCATCTGGACCACCAACCGCGGCGGCGGCTACTCGGCCTGGAGCGGCACCTCGTTCGCCAGCCCGGTCACCGCCGGCGTCGTCGCGCTGATGATGGCCCGGCGGCCCGACCTGCCGAACACGACGATCGAGAGCCTGCTCTACGCCAGCGCCCGCGACCTGGGCACGGCCGGGCGCGACGCGAACTTCGGCCACGGCCGCGTCGACGCCGCCGCGGCGGTGGCGGCCGCAGCGGCCGCGGCCCCCGCCGCCGACACCACGCCGCCGACGGTGGCGATCGGCTCGCCGGCCGGCGGCAGCACGGTGTCCGGCACGGTGACGGTCGACGTCGCGGCCAGCGACAACGTCGGCGTCGCACGCGTCGAGCTGAGCGTCGGCGGCACGGTGGTCGGCATCGACTCCGCCGCGCCCTTCGCCTTCGCCTGGGACAGCACCGGCGCCGCCAACGGCAGCCGCTCGCTGGTGGCCACCGCCTACGACGCCGCGGGCAACCGCACGAACTCGGCGGCCGTCAGTGTCAACGTCGCCAACACGCTGCCGCCGGTGGCCGCCGACACGACGCCGCCGCTGGTCGCGCTGGTCAACCCGGTGGCCGGCGCCGTCAGCGGCACGGTGACGGTCAGCACCAGCGCCAGCGACGACCGTGGCGCGGCCGGCATCCGCCAGCAGCTCTACGTCGACGGCAAGCTCGCCGCCAGTGGCAGCGGGGCGACGCTGTCCTATGCCTGGAACACCCGGCGAGTGCGCGCCGGCACGCACACGCTGAAGGTCGTGGCCACGGACGCCAGCGGCAACAGCGCGGCGGCCTCGGTGAGCGTCAGCGTGCGTTGAACCGCCGCGGGGTGTCGGCTGGCTTGACAGTCGGCGCCCCGTGCCCGGCGGCTTCGCCGGCCCCCACGTTTCAAATCAAGGTCTTGGCGCTTCTGGCGCAGCGTTTGCTTCGTGTTGCCGAAACTCACGCTTCCGGGAGTCCCTCGGTGAAAAAGCATCTCGTCTGCCTCGCGATCGCGGCCCTGGGCAGCACCGCCGCCGTCGCGGCTCCGGTGAGCTTTGCCGGCAGCAACGATCCGCTGTCGGCGTCGGTCAGCTTCGACGTCGTCAACGGCCAGCTGCAGGTCGTGCTGTCGAACACCAGCCAGAACGACGTGCGCATCGGCGACCACGTGCTGACCGCGGTGTTCTTCGACATCGCCGGCGTGACGCTGTCGCCGCTGGCGGCGATTTCCGGTGGCGCCACCTACCAGGGCACGGACTGGATCAGCGGCGCCGGCACCAACGTCGGCGGCGAGTGGGCCTTCAAGAGCGACCTCAACCAGTACGGCGCCTCGCTGGGCATCTCCAGCTCCGGCCTGGGCCTCTTCGGCCCGTTTGCCCGCTTCGACACCAGCACCAACCTCGCGGGCCCTGCTACGCCCGACGGCCTGCAGTACGGCATCACCTCGACGGCCGACGACCGCACGACCGGCACCGGCCAGCACCACAGCGAGGGCGGCGTCATCAACAGCCCGCTGACCGTCGGCTCGGTGACCTTCCTGTTCAACGTCCGCGGCACGGTGGATCTGGCCTCGATCTCCAAGGTCACCTTCCAGTACGGCACGGGGCTCGACGAGCCGCATTTCGCCGGCACCCCGGTCGATGGCGGCGGGGGTTCCGGCAGTGCCGTGCCCGAACCGGCGACGCTGGCGCTGGCCGGTGCCGCGCTGCTGGGTCTGGCCGCATCGCGCCGCCGCCGCGCCGGCTGAACCGGCCGCCGTTTCCTGCCCCGCGCAAGCTGCACGGCCCGCTTCGGCGGGCCGTGTCGTTGCTGCGCCGGCCCCTGACTTCCCTCAGCCGGCCCCTGCCGAGGGCGGTGCTAAGCTGCCCGGCTCGTTCATGCGCCGCCTGGCGCCGCAAGGAAGTTCCATGCCCGGATTGCTGCCCGACCTCGATCCCGACGGTCTGCTCGAGTACTCGGTGGTGTTCACCGACCGCGCCGTCAACCACATGTCGCAGAAGTTCCAGCGTGTGATGCGCGACCTGACGGCGACGCTGAAAGAGGTCTACGGCGCGCACGCCGTCGCCATCGTGCCCGGCAGCGGCACCTTCGGCATGGAAGCGGTGGCGCGCCAGTTCGCCACCGGGCGCAAGGCGCTGGTCATCCGCAACGGCTGGTTCAGCTACCGCTGGACGCAGATCTTCGAGACGGGCGCGATCCCGGCCGAACACACGGTGCTGAAGGCGCGCCCGGTCGCCGAAGGCGCCAAGCAGCCGTTCGCCCCGGCGCCGATCGCCGAGGTGGTGGCCACGATCCGCGCCCAGCGCCCCGACGTCGTCTTCGCGCCGCACGTCGAGACCGCCGCCGGCATCCTGCTGCCCGACGACTACCTGAAGGCCGTGGCCGACGCGGTGCACGAAGTCGGCGGCCTGTTCGTGCTCGACTGCATCGCCTCGGGCGCCGCCTGGGTCGACATGCGCGCCACCGGCGTCGACATCCTGATCAGCGCGCCGCAGAAGGGCTGGAGCGGCTCGCCGTGCTGCGCCTTCGTGATGTTCAGCGAGCGTGCGCGCGAGGCCATCGGCGCGACCACCAGCACCAGCTTCGCCGCCGACCTGAAGAAGTGGCTGCAGATCGCCGACGCCTACGAGGCCGGCGGCCACGCCTACCACGCGACGATGCCGACCGACGCGCTGACGCGCACGCGCGACGTGATGCTCGAGACGCGCGAGATCGGCTTCGCCAAGCTGCGCGATGCCCAGTTCGAGCTCGGACAGCGCGTGCGCGCGCTGCTCGCCGAACGCGGCCTGCCCAGCGTCGCTGCGCCGGGCTTCGAGGCCCCGGGCGTGGTCGTCGCCTACACCGACGACGACGCCATCCAGACCGGCAAGGCCTTCATCGCCCAGGGCCTGCAGACGGCCTCCGGCGTGCCGCTGATGTGCGACGAGCCGGCCGGCTTCAAGACCTTCCGCATCGGCCTGTTCGGCCTGGACAAGCTGGCCGACGTCGACGCCGCTGTGGCGCGTCTGGTGAAGGCGCTGGATACCGTCAAGCCGGCCTGAGCGGCGGGTGACGGCGGCGGGCGTAAGCTCGGCCCACCGGTTGCCCGCCCGCCGCCATGCGTCAAACGCTCGCCCTGTTGATCGTCACCGCCGCCCTGAGCGGCTGCGCGGCGATGAAGCCGCCGCAACCCGGCTGGACCGAACCGCAGACGCTGGCCCACTGGGGCCCGCCGACCTCGCGCTACACGCTGGCCGGCGGGCTGACGCGGCTGGAGTACGCCACCGGCCCCTTCGGCCGCACGACCTGGATGATCGACGTCGCGCCCGGCGGCCGTGTCGTCGCGGCGAAGCAAGTGCTGACCGAAGAGAACCTGATGGCGGTTCAGGGCCGCCTGCCCGGCATGTCGCGCGACGAGCTGCTGCGCACGCTCGGCCGCCCGGGCGAGCGCCGCGGCGGCGGCTGGCAGGGCGGCGAGGTCTGGTCCTGGCGCTACGCGACCCACGAATGCTGGTGGTTCCAGGTCTCGATCGGCGACGACGGCGTCGTGCGCGACGGCGCCTTCGGCCCGGACTGGCGCTGCGAACATCCCTTCGATCCGCGAAACTGAGCGCCCGTCATCGTCTTCCGGCCGCGCGCCGCCCGCCCATGATCGTCTACGGCATCCCGAACTGCGACACCGTCAAACGCGCCCGCGCCTGGCTCGCCGAGCAGGGCCACGACTACCGCTTCCACGACTTCAAGAAGGCCGGCGTGCCCGACACGCGGCTCGATGCCTGGATCGCCGCGCTCGGCTGGGAGCCGCTGGTCAACCGCCAGGGCACGACCTGGCGCAAGCTCGACGAGACCGTGCGCGCCGGCGTCGTCGACGCCGCCTCGGCGCGTGCGCTGATGCTGGCCCAGGCCAGCGTCATCAAGCGCCCGGTCGTCGAATGGGACGACGGCCGCATCACCGTCGGCTTCGACGCCGCGCGCTGGGCAGCGGCCTAGAGTTCCAGCTCGAACTCCGCGCCCGCCACGACGCGGCCGTTGACCTGGATGTCGACGCGGTGCGCGCCGGCGAAGTAACGCCGCGTCGTCACGAGCTTCATCGAATGGCGCTTGGCCAGCGCCAGCGTCGCGCCCGCGGGCAGTTCGAGCTGCCAGCCCTTGAACACCTTGGGCGTGCGCCGGCCGTCGGCCTTGACGTGGTGCACCAGGTAGTCGACGACCAGGCGCTGCGCCACCGCGGCGCGGCTGGCCAGCGTCAGCGACAGCACCAGCGTCTCGCCGACCGCCAGCCGCGGCGGCGCCAGTTCCAGCACCGCGTCGCCGACGAAGTCCTCGCCGTGGCCCCACAGCGCCAGCATCGCGGCGTCGCCCTTCTTCACCAGCGTGCGGCTGGCGTGGCGCAGCAGCGCGCGGCGTTCGCGCGTCGCGCCGGGCAGGTGTTCGCGCACCCAGGCGACGACGATCTCCGGGTGGTCCTTGGCGATGTCGTTGAGGTGGTTGGCGACGCTGCGGCGCACGAACTCGCTGGGGTCGTCCTGCAGCCGGCGCAGCAGCGGCAGGCTGGGTGAGGGGTCGGCCACCAGCGCCGTCAGTCGCAGGCCCCAGGGCAGGCGCGGGCGCGTGCCTTCGCTGACCAGGCGGCGCACCCGTTCGTCGGGGTCCTCGGCCCAGCGTTTGAGCGTCTCGTAGACCCGCGCCGGATGCTCGACGATGAAGGGCCGGATCGCGAACTCGGCGGTGAAACGCCGCGTCAGCCGGTGCAGCGTCGCCAGCGCCCGTTCGGGCTGGTGCAGGCCGCGGCGCGCGACGTATTCGCCCACCGGCCACAGCGCCCAGCCCTCCAGCCCGTCGTCGCCGTCCATCGCGGCGTCCAGCCGGTCGGCGGCAGCGCCGAAGTCCGCGGGCAGCGTCGCTTCCAGCGCGGCGCAGAGCTGCAGCGTGCGCGCCTTCAGCTCCAGTGCCTCCAGGCCGTCGGCGGCCAGGCGCTCGAAGGCGGCGGCGTCGAAACCCGGGCCGGCGGCCGCCAGGCGCGCGGCCATCTGCGCCACCAGCGCCGGGGAGATGAGGTTCTTGAACGGTTCGGCCATGCGCCGACGATAAGCGCCTGCACGCCGTGCGCTAAGCTCGACGGCTTCGCCGCGCTTGCGGCCCCTGCCTCGCATCACCCATGTTCACCGGCATCGTCCAAGGCATCGCCACCGTCGCCGCGCTCGCCGACCGGCCCGGCCTTCGCAGCTTCACGCTGCGCTTTCCGCCCGGTTTCGCCGACGGCCTGGCGATCGGCGCCAGCGTCGCCGTCGACGGCGTCTGCCTGACCGTCACCGAGCTCGAAGGCAGCGACGCCGCACGCTTCGACGTCATGCAGCAGAGCCTGTCGCTGACGACGCTGGGCACGCTGGCCGAAGGCAGCCGCGTCAACGTCGAGCGTGCCGCCAGGGACGGCGCCGAGATCGGCGGCCACCCGCTGTCGGGCCACGTCGACTTCACCGCCACGGTGGCCGAGGTGCGCCGGCCCGAGAACAACCACGTGCTGCGCATCGCCGTGCCGGCGCCGTGGATGCGCTACGTCTTCCCCAAGGGCTACATCGCGATCAACGGCGCCAGCCTGACGGTGGCCGAGGCCGACCGCGAGGCCGGCTGGTTCGAGGTCTGGCTGATCCCCGAGACGCTGCGCCAGACGACCTTCGGCGACAAGGCGCCGGGGGCCGCGCTGAACGTCGAGATCGAGCGTGCGACCCAGGTCTTCGTCGACACCGTGCGCGCGACGCTGGAAGAGCGCCTGGGCCCGCTGCTGCCGGCGCTGGAGTCGCTGCTGCGCGAGCGCGGCCTGAACCCCGAGGCGCTGGCCGGCGGCGCGCCCAGGCTGCCCGGCTGAGGCTGGACACCCGAAGGCCGGGGTCAGGTCTCGAAAGACCTGACCCCTCCCGCCGTGCCGCGCCTAAGGCCGGGGTCAGGTCCTGTGGGACCTGACCCCTTCGTCCTTCTGAGACCGCCGCAGGGGTCAGGTCTCGAAAGACCTGACCCCTCCCGCCGTGCCTGACCCCTCCCGCCGTGCCGCGCCTAGGGTCGGGGTCAGGTCCTGTGGGACCTGACCCCTTCGTCCTTCGGTCTGCGGCCTTCGGTCGCGCTGCGCCCGCGTCGCCCGCGGCCACCGCCGCAAACCTTGCGACAATCACGGGTTCGCGCGCGCGACCGCCCGGCGTCGCCGCGTCACCGTCCGTCCCACCTTCCGAGCCCGCACCATGTCTGCCACGATCCTCCAAAACCTGCCCGTCGGCGAGCGCGTCGGCATCGCCTTCTCCGGTGGCCTGGACACCAGCGCCGCGGTGCACTGGATGCGCGCCAAGGGCGCCATCCCCTGCGCCTACACCGCCAACCTCGGCCAGCCCGACGAGAGCGACTACGACGCGATCCCGAAGAAGGCGCTGGAGTACGGTGCCGAGAAGGCGCGCCTGGTCGACTGCCGCGCGCTGCTGGTGTCCGAAGGCATCGCCGCGATCCAGTGCTCGGCCTTCCACATCAGCACCGGCGGCGCGACCTACTTCAACACCACGCCGCTGGGCCGTGCCGTCACCGGCACCGCGCTGGTCGTGGCGATGAAGGAGGACGACGTCAACATCTGGGGCGACGGCAGCACCTACAAGGGCAACGACATCGAGCGCTTCTACCGCTACGGCCTGCTCGCCAACCCGGCGCTGCGCATCTACAAGCCGTGGCTGGACCAGACCTTCATCGACGAGCTCGGCGGCCGCAAGGAGATGAGCGAGTACCTCGTCGCCAACGGCTTCGACTACAAGATGAGCGTCGAGAAGGCCTACAGCACCGACAGCAACATGCTGGGCGCGACGCACGAGGCCAAGGACCTGGAGTTCCTGAACAAGGGCCTGACGATCGTCAACCCGATCATGGGCGTGGCCTTCTGGCGCGAGGACGTCGAGGTCAAGTCCGAGACCGTCAGCGTGCGTTTCGAGGAAGGCGTGCCGGTGGCGATCAACGGCCGCACGTTCGCCAATGCCGTCGAACTGTTCGAGGAAGCCAACCGCATCGGCGGCCGCCACGGCCTGGGCATGTGCGACCAGATCGAGAACCGCATCATCGAGGCCAAGAGCCGCGGCATCTACGAAGCCCCGGGCATGGCGCTGCTGCACATCGCCTACGAGCGCCTCGTCACCGGCATCCACAACGAGGACACGATCGAGCAGTACCGCCTGAACGGCCGCAAGCTCGGCCGCCTGCTCTACCAGGGCCGCTGGTTCGACCCGCAGTGCCTGATGCTGCGCGAGACCGCGCAGCGCTGGGTGGCGCGCGCCATCACCGGCGAGGTCTGGATCGAGCTGCGCCGCGGCAACGACTGGTCGCTGCTGGACACGCAGAGCCCGAACCTGACCTACGCGCCCGAGCGCCTGTCGATGGAGAAGGTCGAGGACGCCGCGTTCACGCCGGCCGACCGCATCGGCCAGCTGACGATGCGCAACCTGGACATCTCCGACACGCGCGAGAAGCTCGGCGTCTACAGCCGCACCGGGCTGCTGGGCAGCACCAGCGGCGGCGCGATCCCGCTGCTGTCTTCGCCCGAAGGCGAGTGACCACGGCCCGCGCACGATGAACAAAGCCGCCCTCGGGCGGCTTTTTCTTTGCCGTGGCGAACGTCTCAGTCCTTCACGGCGTGAACGGACGATGCCGTCCGCTGCGCGCCCGGCGCGTCAGTCGTTCACGGCATGAACGGACGATGCCGTCCGCCACGCGCCCGGCGCGTCAGTCCTGCTGCGGCCGTCCGACGATTTGCACGTCCAGGCGGGGTTCGGCGAGTTTCTGGTCGATGCGGCTCTCGACGAAGATGTGTTTCGGGTCGATGCCGCGGTCGGCGAGGAACCGTTTGACGGCGTCCAGACGCGCCGGCGTCAGCGCACGTTCGTCGCGGTGGCTGCCGTCGATCTTCCACGGGCCGGTGGGCACCAGCAGCGCCACCTCGACCTGCAGCCCCAGCGCGTCGAGCACCAGCTCGGCCAGGCGCTGGCGGCCGTCGGCCGACAGCTTGTCGCCGTCGAACAGCCCGCGTGCCGGCAGCGACGCGGTCTGCGTCTTCACCTCGCTCTTCTGCGTGCTGGGCACGAGCGGCGGCACGGGCTCGTCGCCCGGCGCCGGCATCGCGGCACCGGCGGCCAGCAGGCACAGCAGGGCGAGGGACAGGCGGGGGGCTTGCATCGGCTCTTCTCTCGGATGGAACGTCTTCGCCCCATTCTGCACGCGCGGCGCGCGCTTGCGCAGCGTTGCAGGCGAAACGGCGGTACCGCCGCGTGGACGGGGCTGCCGTTCGCGCCGTCCCGGCTCGCCGCCCGGTCGACCGGCCGGCCGCAGCGCGCTGATCGCAACACCTTGTTGCAGCTGGGTGGAGTTTCTTGACCAGCGGCGACGGGGGCGTCACGACACGCCGGTGAAATGCGGCCGTTGCCGAATCTTCAGGAGAACCCGCGATGAAGAACTCGTCCCTCGTGAGCCTGGCGGCCGTGCTGGCGCTGGCCGGCCTGGCCGGCACCGCCCAGGCGCGTGAGCGCGCCGTGCAGCGCGACGTCGTGCGCGAACGCGGCCACGTGCAGACCCGTGTCACCGGGCCCGAGGGCCGCAGCTTCAGCCGCGACACCACGCGTGCCGGCGGCGACAAGTCCACCACGATCACCGGCCCCGACGGCAAGACCGTCAGCCGCGAGGTCGACCGCGACGGCAACGACAAGACCGTCACGCTGACCGGCGCCGACGGCAAGACCGCCACGCGCGACGTGACGCGCGAGGGCGGCGACAAGACCGGCACCGTCACCGGCCCGGACGGCCAGAGCGCCACGCGCGTGGTGGACCGCAGCGCCGACGGCCGCACGGTCACCGTGACCGGGCCCGACGGCCAGACCCACACCCGCACCGTGCCGCGCCGTCGCCTGCACCAGCCCTGACCGGGCGGGCGGCCAGCCGGCCGGCCGCGTGCGTTCAGCCGTGCGCGGCCTCGAATTCCTTCATGTAGGCCACCAGCGCCTGCACGCCCTCGATCGGCATCGCGTTGTAGATCGACGCGCGCATGCCGCCGACGATGCGGTGGCCCTTCAGCTGCACCAGCCCGCGTTCGTCGGCACCCTTCAGGAAGGCGGCGTCGAGCGCGCTGTCGTGCAGGCGGAACGGCACGTTCATCCACGAGCGGCAGTCGCGCGCGATCGGGCTCGAGTAGAACGAGGTCGAGTCCAGGAAGTCGTACAGCAGCGCGGCCTTGGCGCGGTTGTGCTCGGCCATCGCGGCCAGGCCGCCGCGCGCCTTGAGCCAGTTGAACACCAGGCCGGCGATGTAGATCGCGTAGGTGGGCGGGGTGTTGTACATCGAGCCGTGCTCGGCGACGACCTGGTAGTCGAAGGCCGTCGGCGTGCAGGGCAGGGCGCCGCCGAGCAGGTCCTCGCGCACGATGACGATCGTCAGCCCCGAGGGGCCGATGTTCTTCTGCGCGCCGGCGTAGATCAGGCCGTAGCGCGAGACGTCGATCGGGCGCGACAGGATGTCGCTGGACATGTCGCCGACCAGCGGCACGTCGCCGACCTCGGGCGTCCAGTGGTACTGCACGCCGCCGATGGTCTCGTTGGTGCAGATGTGCACGTAAGCGGCGTTCGGGTCGAGCTTCCAGCTGTCGCGCGGCGGGATCGACACCGAGCCGCCGTCGGCGTTGCTGGCGACGACGTTGACCTGGCCGTAGCGGCGCGCCTCGGCGATCGAGCGCCGGCTCCATTCACCGGTGTCGACGTAGTCGGCGCCGGCGCGGCCGCGCAGCAGGTTCATCGGCACGATCGCGTTCTCGGCGATCGCGCCGCCCTGCATGAACAGGATCTTGTAGTTGGCGGGCACCGCGAGCAGCTCGCGCAGCAGCGTCTCGGCTTCCTCGGCGATGGCCGTGAAGTGCTTGCCGCGGTGGCTCATCTCCATGACCGACATGCCGCTGCCGTGCCAGTCCAGCATTTCCTCCGCGGCCTGGCGCAGCACCGGTTCGGGCAAGGCGGCGGGGCCGGCGCTGAAGTTGTGGACGCGGCGCATCGGAAGCATCTCCTGGGCAGTGGCTCGAAGCGCCGATTATCCCGGGCGCGACGCGTGCCAGTTCTGATCCGGTCGGGGCCGGCCCGGGGCGCGGCCCCGGTGGTTGTCCTGCGTCTTGAGGTTGGTCAATATCCCGGGGGCGCACGCACCTAGACTGGGTTGCAAGCCCCGCCCCCGGGGCGCCAAGAGGAAGCGAGATGTTCCAGCACCTGCTCGTGCCGGTCGACGGCACCGAACTCTCCGAGAAGGCCGCGCAGACCGCGATCGACCTGGCTGCCAAGCTGGGCGCGTCGCTGACGGCCTTCGTCGCCGAGCCGATGCCGCCGCTGCCCAACATGGGCAGCAGCCCGTCGGTCTACAAGCGCGACGCCGACGCGCACATGGCGCGCACCGAGCAGCACGCGCGCCAGGTGCTGGCGCGCATCGGCGAGCGGGCGCGGGACCAGGGCGTGCAGTACCAGGGCAAGTTCCTGCGCACCGACGCCATCGACGAGGCCATCGTCGACGCGGCCAAGGAGTTCGGCTGCGACCTGATCGTGATGGCCACGCACGGGCGCGGCGTCTTCGGCGAGCTGCTGTTCGGCTCGCACACCAAGAACGTGATGACGCGCTGCAAGCTGCCGGTGCTGGTGCTGCACTGAGCGCCGCCTGACGGCCCGCGGCGCCGGGCGGGCGATCAGCGCGCCGGCGCCAGCCGGTCGAGCGGGCTCTGCACCGCGAAGCCGCCCAGCCGCAGCACGTGGGTGTAGATCATCGTCGTCGCGACATCCGCGTGGCCCAGCAGCTCCTGCACGGTGCGGATGTCGCTGCCCGACTGCAGCAGGTGCGTGGCGAAGCTGTGGCGCAGCGTGTGCGGCGTGGCCGGCTTGGCGACGCCGGCGGCCTGCAGCGCGCGGGCGAACGCACGCTGGAAGCTGCCCGGCACCAGGTGATGGCGGCGCACGACGCCGCTGCGCGGGTCCGCCGAATGGCGGCCCTGCGGGAAGACCCAGAACCAGGCCCAGCTCGCGCCGGCGCGCGGGTATTTGCGCTCCAGCGCGTCGGGCAGCTGCACGCCGGCGCGGCCTGCTGCCGCGTCCTCGGCCCAGACCGCGTGCACGGCGCGCAACTGATCGCGCAGCGGCGCCTCCAGCGCGGCCGGCAACATCACGACGCGGTCCTTGCCGCCCTTGCCGGCGCGCACGAGGATCGCGCGCTGGGCGAAGTCGACGTCCTTCACGCGCAGCTGCAGCGCTTCGGTGATGCGCAGGCCGGTGCCGTACAGCAGCTCGCCGAGCAGGCGGCAGGTGCCGTCCAGCCGGGCCAGCACGGCGGCCACCTCGGCGGGTGACAGCACCACCGGCAGCCGGCGCTTGGGCACCGGGCGGCCGATCTCGTCCATCCACGGCAGCGACTGGCCGAGCACCTTGCCGTAGAGGAACAGCAGCGCCGACAGCGCCTGGCGGTGGCTGGACACCGACAGCCCACGCTCGGCGGCCAGGTGGCAGAGAAAGGCCGCGACCTCCGGCCCGGCCATCGTCGCCGGGTGGCGCAGGCCGTGGAAGCGGATGAAGGCCTTGGTCCAGTGCACATAGGCCTGCTCGGTGCGCAGGCTGTAGTGGCAGCTGCGCAGGGCGTCGCGGAGCTGGTCGAGCAGGCGGCGAGGGGCCGGGGCCCGGGTTGCGGGGGCCGTGGCGGCTGCGTTGGCCGCCGGCGGATCAGCGGCCGGGGTGGTGGCTGCGGGTGCAGTACAAGCGGTGGACGACACCATGGCGGCCTCCCTTGGCAAGCCGGCGGACGCCGCCCAGAATGAGCTGTAACCGACGCCGCTTTTGTCGTCACTTTTACGCCGCTGTCAGGGTCGGTCAACAGGGAGAAAAGTGTGATCCGACAAGCACTTGAGGCGCCCCGGCTGGGGGCTGTTACGCAGGCGTTGGGTGTGATAAACGGCGTTGGTACGCCGCATACAACACGTTAGGCCTCATGAACAACGAATTCCTCCGCCGCTTCGTCCTTTGGCTCATCTCTGGCTTCGGCCTCACACTCGGCGTGCTGCTGGCCATGTTGGTGTCGGAGTTCGTCAAGCCATCGCTTCGCCCAGGTCCAGACTACGTCGCGAAGAACGAAGGTGAACTCAAGGTAACGCGAGTCGAACCTTTGGGCATCACAACTGTCGCCGGGGCACTGGTCACAATCTCTAACGTGGGGACGCGTGGCTCGCTTCGGCCCTCCGACGTCGAGCTCGTCTTCAAGCACGACGGAAAAGTGCTCTTCTGGTGTGCTCAGTATGTTTCGCGAGAGGTCGCTCAAGGAGCGCAGATCGTTGAGCAAATGCTTTGCGACAAAGTCGAACGTACTCTGCTTCCACAGGGGACGGAGTACGTGGTCAACATCAACAGATTCGAACACTGGAAGTGAGTCCACATGCTGGCATGTTCCCACATGAGGCCTAACCCCTCGCTCGAGCTGACTCCCTCCGGCGTAGCACTTGGCCCGCTTCCCGGAGTGGCTCATCATCCGTTCAGCGGGCCAAGGGCTACACCTGCGCTCGCAGCTCAGCTCAAACGTTAGCCCTCAGAGCCATGCCCAACGCACTGCGCCTTTGGTTCGAGCCTGATACCGATGGTACCGGTGAGCTATTTGCCGAAGTTCACTCGGGAGGCTTTGCCGGCGTCAGCTCAGCCTGGTTCGATGCGGGGCAACTAGTTGCCTTTGCTCGCAGGCTTGGCAGCTCTTTCCCCTTGCCCTCCACTGAGCCCTTGTCCATTGAGGGTGGCTTCTGGAGTAAATCTGGCTCGGTCATTGAGCAACTCCACGTCGGCCTCAAGTTCTATCCAATCGGCTCTACGGGAAAGGTTGGCTGTCGAGTATCGTTGGCCACACACATTCATGCAAACCAAGATAGGCCTGAGAGTCAGTCGCTAGTTGCGGTAGAGCTAAATACCAAGTACGAGCAGCTTCGCAACTTCTCTCGTGCACTTGAATTGCTCGTGACAGGTCACATTGATGAAGTCCACTTGCAGGTTGAGGGCTAACCTCTCCGTCAAGGGGACGTCCCGCAAGCGGGCCGCCCCTTACGTCGAACTACAAGGGCATCCCCGCCTGTCAAGCAAAACGAGGCCTTGATGAATCGATCATCGATTCATCAAGGCACTTCGACGGTGTTCTGCCATTGCGCCGCCTGACGGCAAAAGAACCAAGGTGCGGACTGCGCAACTACAACCGGCCTTTGATGCAGCGTTCGATGCTGCGGGCCCTGATGAAAGACGCGCGCGGGGGCTCCATTCGTTAGCCGCGGTCGCCATCACTGGCGCCGCCTGGAGTTAAACGAGCACTCCCCGCGCAGGTCCAACCTTGATCCATCAACGCAGGTGTCACGCGGTGGCAAAGACGGATTCGAGGTCGCCTTTCTTCGAAGAAGTTGGCAAGGGGTCGCGCGCCGGGCGCTCAGGCCATGGGCTTGAACTCTTCGCCCTTGGCGAGCATCGCCCAGGCCATGCGCACGTTCTTGGCGGCGATGGCGACCACGGCCTTCCAGTAGCCGCGGCGCTCGGCCAGTGCGGTGGCCCAGCGGCTCAGCCGGTCGTGCTTGTTGGCCGCGGCGGCCAGCACGGCGCGCGCTCCCATGATGAACAGCGTGCGCAGATAGGCGTCGCCGGCCTTGGTGATGCGCCCGAGCCGGTTCTTGCCGCCCGAGCTGTACTGGCCGGGCGCCAGGCCCATCCAGGCGGCGAGCTGGCGGCCGTTGGCGAAGTCGTGGCCGTAGCCGATGCTCGCCAGCAGCGCGCTGGCGGTGGTCGGGCCGATGCCGGGCATGGCCATGAGCGCGCGGGCGCGGTCGTCGGCCTGGGCCATCAGCCGGATGTGCTCGTCGTACGCGGCCACGCGCTCGTCCAGGCGCTGCAGTTCGGCCAGGAGGTCGCGGCACACGGTCTGCACCCAGCCGGGCACGGTGTCGAGCTGCTCCCCAGCGCGGCTGCGTACCGTGGCGGCCTTGAGCGGCAGCACGGTGCCGAACTCGCTGAGCACGCCGCGCAGGCGGTTGATGACGGCCGTGCGCGCGCTCACCCAGCCTTGGCGCGCGGTATGCACGGCCAGGCGCGACTGCGCCTGCGTCGACTTGACCGGCACGAAGCGCATCGCCGGACGCTGCAGCGCTTCGCAGATTGCTACCGCGTCGGCCGCGTCGTTCTTGCCGCGGCGCCCGCTCATGCGGTAGGGCACGACGAACTTGGGTGCCATCAGCCGCACCGTGTGGCCGAACTCCTGGAAGCGGCGCGCCCAGTGGTGCGCGCCCGAGCAGGCTTCCATGCCGATGGTGCAGGGCGGCAGCTTGGCGATCGCTTCGAGCAACTGGTCGCGACGCACGACCGGGCGCACCAGCGCAGGTTTGCCGCGCTCGTCGACACCGTGCAGGGCAAACACGTTCTTGGCCAGATCGATGCCGAGAAACAGAATCGTCACGGACATCTCCTTGCGTCAGCCGGGTGGAGGATGAGATTTCGCAATCCCATCGTCGTGCCGGGCGGCCGTCTGTGCTTGAGGGATAACCTCGGGCGGGTGGGACGCTATGGGGATGTCCCTTTCATTCGTAAGCCCCACAAGAGGAAACCACCACACACCTACTGCCGGGACTTCCGGGGACCGCGCTCTCTCAGCGCGGGGTCAGGCGCGGCAATGGGCTCAGCTATGATCTTTCGACATGGCAGCAGTCAACCTTCGGCGCGGGAGCCAAGATATGTCCAAGAAATTTGCAGACTTCATAAAGACTCAGCAAGTATCGAAAGCTGATGATTCCATCGACTGGAAGAAGCAACGCGATGAATGGCTGAAGTATCTTGACGACTTCTATGCACTTGTTGAAAGTTCACTGAAGCCATACGTTGAGAAGCGGCAGATCTCGATTAGCTTTGAGTCGAAGCAAATTTTTGAAGAAGAGATCGGCTCATACGAAGTGAAATCTGCGCGTATCAAGATTGGGCACTCAGAGGCAAAACTAGATCCAATCGGCACGCTCCTTGTAGGAGCAAAGGGGCGCGTAGATCTTGTCGGTCCACGTGGAACGGCGCGATTCGTTCTAGTGGATGCCGACTCGACTGGACCGAGGATTACCGTTCGAAGTTCTGTGGTGGGCCAAGACCTGCCTCCGGAACCGCCACGAAAGAAGGTTGAAAGGTGGGCTTGGAGAAGGACCACGCTGCCTCCTCGAATTACTTATCTGCCACTCACCGACGAGTCATTTCAAGACTCCCTGCTTGAGGTGATGAATGGGTGAGCGTGTGGCGTTTTCTGGTGAGCAACTTGGCATTGCACAGATTGCCGAGCACTACAATGTCATTGAGAAAGCCCTCAGAAGTCACTACCTCACTTCTCCCGCGTCCAACCCGAACTTCTTCGGGTACACGTATCACGAGCTCCGTGAAGAGCTTACTGCGCGCCTTGAAGAAGAGGGGCGGATGATGGCAATGTCCGTACTTGCTGCGATTGAGGCGGCTTTTCGAGTTGACTACTTGCAACGTGTCTACGAAAGAAAGAAGGATCCGCTTTCCAGAGAGTTTCGGCGCATTTACAAGAAGAAGGGCCCTCGCGCGGGTCTGGAAGAGGAAATTCTAGAAGGCTGGAAGAACGAAACTCAGATCCCGCCTCGCCTGATCTCAGATCTCCGAAGCGCCTTTCGCTTTCGACATTGGCTTGCGCACGGTCGCTACTGGAATCCAAAACTTGGTCGCAAGTTCGATTACTTCGGCGTTCAAACCCTGGCGCAACAGGCCGCAGGTGTCGTACCTGCGCTAGCCCAATAGGTCCGCTCGGAGGCGCATTACCGTCGCGGCAAGTGGGGTCTCTCAAGAAACTCCTCCCAAGTGATTGATCCAGGCGGAGTTTCTAGGCGGTGGCTGAGTCAGGCGTGACCGGAACGAGTGCCATGCCGAGCCGCTGCGCCTTGCGCAGCAGTTTGTGCAGCACACGCTGGCGGTATCGCTCCTCGTAGTAGGCCTGACCTTGATCGGTCGCGACACTGCAGGATCCGTCGGCAATGAACTTCAAATCGTTCAGCACCCCGCCGGGGCCTGAACCTCGACGGGTTTCGCCGCGGCAAGCCGGTTCAAGCCCCCGTCTCCCACGCGATGCAACAGATCCATGCCCGGGCGCCGCGCGTGCTGGACAATGCCGGCCTCAGCCCATGCACCACACCCTCTTCGACACCCCGGGTGTCAACCATCTGCTCCGCGGCCTCTCCCGTCTGATCCTGCGTCTGCAGGGCTGGACGGTCGAGGGCGCTCTTCCCAAGGAAGCGAGCAAGTGCGTCCTCATCGCGGCGCCGCACACCAGCAACTGGGATCTGCCGTACACGCTCATGGTGGCGTTCTGCCTGCGCCTGCGCATCTACTGGCTGGGCAAGGCGAGCCTGTTTCGCTGGCCCTTCGGGCCGGTGATGCGCTGGCTGGGCGGCGTGCCGGTCGATCGCAGCAAGAGCAATAACCTCGTCGCCTCGGCCGCGGCGTCGATCGTCGCGGCACAGGGCCCTCTGCAACTCGTCGTGCCGCCCGAAGGCACACGAGGCAAGACCCGTCACTGGAAGACCGGCTTCTACTACATCGCGCTCGAAGCGAAGGTCCCGATCGTCCTGGCCTACATGGACTACGCGCGCAAGGTCAGCGGCTTGGGGCCGGTGTTCGAGCCGACGGGCGACGTCGAGAAGGACATGCAGGAGATCAAGCGTTTCTACGCCGGGGTCCGGGGCCGCAATCAGGACCAGTTCGCGCCGGACTGACGCCATGGCCACCAACAGGCCCGCAGGGCTCCCCGATTTCGGCTTGTTTCGCGGTGACGCGCCTCGGGCTGCCACCTCGTCAGGTTCCCGGGTTCACACGCCAGCTCACGCAATGCGTCTGTCGCTGTCTCTTGCCGCCGCCGCGCTTCTGGCCTCCTGCGCTTGGGGGCCGGTGCTGGAGCCTTACGCGGTCGGCGCCGCCGAGCGCATGCCCGTCGCCGAATCTGCCACCGTGTGGGGCGTCCGCCAGGGCGCCAGGCTGCACTTCACCCACGTCGACGGCGCCTCGCTGCCGTCCCGTGGCGGCGGCGGGTACCCGGTCTCGCTGGTGCTGGCGCCGGGCCAGCACACGCTTCGCGCCTACTTCGTCACGCCGGACCACCGGTCCACCGAGCAGTCGCTCACGGCCGTCTTGGAGGCGGGGCACACCTATGTGGTCGAGTACCTCCTCATACCCGGAACCCCTGCAGTTCTCATGAAGCTCGTCGACCAGGGCAAGAACCAGCAGTGCAGCTACAGACGCACGGACGAACTGCGTGGCACCGCCGTGTTGCACTGCACGGCCCGCGCGGCCTCCTGAGCCCAGCCTGCATGGAGGTCCGGCCGGGTCATCACGCCATCGCTCCGACGAGGCGTCTTCCGGCCGGGGCCGGTTTCCGTCGGATCTCGGTGTAGCCGCCTCTCGAGCAGGCGATGACCTCCTCCGTGGCGCTCAAGCTGATGCTGGCACTGGCGATCGTGCCGGCCGTCTGCCTGCTGATGGAGCTGGTGAAAGGACGCTGGCCTGACGCCGGTCCGGCGCGCCGATGGCTCGAACGGCAGGGCTGCCTGCGGATCGCGACCTGCGCGGTCCTGGTGGTCCTGGTGGTGGGGGGCCTCGGCTTGACGGTCGCCTATTCGTGAACTGTCCGGCTGCGGTCAACCCGGCCGGCCTCGGCCAGGACGTAGCATCACCGACGATCGGTCGGCCCCGCGTCGGGCCGGATGTGCAACGGCGCCGCCGCGGCGCTCTCCAGGAGACAGACCTTGAGACGACGTGCCCCCTTGTCGCGAGATCAGCGCATCGTCTGGTACGTGGCCTCGCTGGTGTTCGGCCTGTGCGTGGCCTGGGTCGCGGCCCAGTCGGGCGCTTTCGCCGATGGGGCGCCGACGCTGGTCCCGGCGGCGATCTTCGCGGTGTCGTGGCTGGCGGGGGTGCTGGTCATTCGGGTCTACGTCATGTCGCTCGGCGAACCCCCGACGCTGCGCGATCTCGTGCGTCTGCCCGCCTGGCTGCGCCGCAGGTAGGCAGCCGGTGCGCGGCTCCGTCCGCAGCCACCGGCCCGCGCCGCCGTCAGCCCGACGTCCGCCTCGCTTTGTCCACCCGCCCCGCACCATGCCCGCCACCGAGCTCGACATCCCGCGCATCTTCAACGTCATGGAGAGCGCGCACCGCATCCACAACCCGTTCACGCCCGACAAGTTCGCCACCCTCGGCGTCGCGCTGCGCCTGGCGCCCGGCATGCGGGTGCTCGACCTCGGCTGCGGCTCGGGCGAGATGCTGTGCACCTGGGCGCGCGACCACGGCATCGGCGGCATCGGCGTCGACATGAGCCGGCTGTTCAGTGCCCAGGCCGTGCACCGCGCCGCGGAGCTGGGGGTCGCCGAGCGCGTGCGCTTCGTGCATGCCGACGCCGCCGGCTACGTCGCCGACGAGCCGGTCGACGTCGCCGCCTGTGTCGGCGCGACCTGGATCGCCGGCGGTGTTGCCGGCACCGTCGAGCTGCTGCTGCGCAGCCTGCGCCCGGGCGGCATCGTGCTCGTCGGCGAGCCGTACTGGCGACGGCTGCCGCCGACCGAGGACGTGGCCCGGGGCTGCCTGGCGCACGCGATCTCCGACTACCTGCCGCTGCCCGAGCTGCTGGCGTCCTTCGGCCGGCAGGGCTGCGACGTCGTCGAGATGGTGCTCGCCGACCAGGACGGCTGGGACCGCTACGAAGCCGCCAAGTGGCTCACGATGCGCCGCTGGCTCGAGGCCAACCCCGGCGACGAACTGGCGCCCGAGGTGCGCGCCCGGCTGTCCACCGAGCCGGTGTGCCACGCCACCTACACCCGCGAGTACATGGGCTGGGGAGTGTTCGCGCTGATGCCGCGGCAGGGTGCGGTGCCGGCCTGAGCCGGGACGCCGGTCAACTATCCTGCTGCCGTCCGTCTGCCGATGCGTCTGCCGATGCCCGCCATGTTCCCGAGATCCCTTGCCGCGCTCGCGCTGTCCTCGTTCGTCGCCGGCTGCGCCGGCGCGGCCGGGCTGCAGCCCTTCGAGTTTTCGCCCGAGGCCGAGCCGGCGGCGTCTGCCGCCGCCCGGCCCGTCTGCGCCCTGGCCGGGCTGCAGCTGCCGGAGAACGTCGCCGTCTTCGCAGCCGGGGCCTACAGCGGCCGCAAGCTGGCGTTCCAGATCGACCAGAGCGGCCACGAGGGCACGCAGATCGACGTCGCGGTCAACAGCCCCGCGCGGCCGGTGGTGCTGATGCTGGGGGCCTACGAGCCGACGATCTGGAACATCGGCTGGTCGCCCGGCACGCGCATCCTCGCGGTGCTCGTCAGCGGCTATCACCGCCAGGCGGTCGCCGGGCTGCAGGCGCAGGTGCCGCAGCTCAACAGCTCCTACGACAACCGCGGCCCCTGCGGCTACTTCTACATCGGCTCCGACAACCTGGCGGCGCTGAACCCGATGGCGCGGCGCGTGTTCGGCCGGCCGGTCGACATGGTGTTCCCGGCGGAGAACGGGCGTGTGGTGGTCGGCGACGCGCTGCGTGCCGGCACGCGCCTGCTCACCTCGCCGGAGGTGGCGCCGGCCTCGTTCCGCGACCCCGGCGCGCCGCTGGCCGGCCCGGCGGGCCTGGAGGACGCGGTTCGCCGCGGCGTGCTGCGCCGGGCCACCGCCGCGGACGCCGACGCCTGGGCCGACGCGGTGATGCGCAGCAGCCCGCCGCGCGACCTTCCGCCGGTGGCCGGCCAGGGCGTGCCGCGGCCGCCGCGGCCGTCGCTGCACAACGCCTACGTCGTGCTCAAGCCGTTCACGCTGCCCGCCGGGCTGTTCGGCGCCCACGCCGCCACCTTGCTGGTGCCCGTCGGCGTGCCGCGCCCGGAGGGCAACGCCGGCCACTCGACGATCTACGACTTCAACACGCTCCAGTGCCGGGGCACGGCCTGCAGCGGGCGCTGAACGGCCGCGACGTCACCTCGACTCCGGATGCGCCGGCGGCGCCGTATGACCGCCGCGTGCCCCCCGCGTGATAGAACGCCTGCACCCGCCCGGCGTGCCCGCCTCTGTCGCCAGTGCCCGCCGACTCCGCGCCATCGCGCTGTCCCCGCCTTGCCGTCGACGCCGCCATGCCCGGACTCCTCGTTCTCGCCGGTTCCGCCCTCGGGGTGGCCTTCGTGCTGGCGCTCGGCGCCGGGCTGCCGGACGTGGTGGCCTCGCACTTCGACGCCTCGGGCCGGCCCGACGGCCACCTGCCGCGGCCGGTGTTCGTCACGCTGATGGCCACGCTGGTCGGCGGCGTGCCGCTGCTGACCTGGTGGATGCAGCTGCGCGGCCTGGGGGCGGCCCGGGTGGCGCTGCCGAGTCCCGACGTCATGCCGGCGCAGGCCGCGCGCGCCGCGACGCGGCGCTGGCTGCAGCAGCACGCCGCGGTGTTCAGCCTCGTGACGACGGCCTTCCTGGCCGGCCTGTACGGCCTGGTCGTCCAGGCCAACCACGACCCCGAGCGCACGCTGGCGGGCAGCGCGCTGTGGTCGGCGCTGGCCGCCTACATGGTCTTTCTCGGGCTGTGGACGCTGCGCCTGCACCGGCGCTTCAGCCGCCGCTGAGCGGCAGCGCCGGCCGCGCGGCTCAGCCTTCGGGCAGCGTCGGCTGCGGCAGCGTCTCGAAACCCGGCCGCGCGAACAGATAACCCTGGAACAGGCGCACGCCGCGGGCGCGCAGCCAGCGGTAGTCGGCGGCCGACTCGACGCCTTCGGCGACGACGTCGATGCCCAGCAGCTCGCAGGTCAGCAGCAGGCCGCGCAGGATGGCCTGGCGCGGGCCGTGGGCGTCGACGCCGTGGATCAGGTGGCGGTCGACCTTGATCATGTCGGGCTGGAAGTCGGCCAGCAGGTTGAGCCCCGACTGGCCGGCGCCGAAGTCGTCGATGGCCAGCAGCAGGCCGTCGCTCTTGTGGCGGTTGACCAGCGCGGCGAACGCGGCGCGGTCGGCGATGGCGTCGCTCTCGGTGATCTCGAAGACCAGGCGTTCAGGCGGCAGGCCGGCGTCGCGTGCGGCGCGCAGCGTGGCGTCGATCGCGTCGCCGTCGGCCAGCAGGCCGTGCGGCAGCAGGTTGAGGTTCAGCAGGCAGGGCAGGCCGAGCTGCGCGGCCAGTGCCAGCGCATGGGCGCGGCTGAGGCGATCGAACGCGGCGAGCTGCGCTTCGGGCACCCGCCCCAGCACCTCGGCCGCCGGCTCGCCGCCCGGGCCGCGCACCAGCGCCTCGTAGGACACGACGCGGCGCTCGACCGCGTCGATGATGGGCTGGAACGCGTAGCTGAACGGTGGCGTCGCCATCGCCTCGGGCACGGCGCTCAGGCGGCCAGCGGGGCGAAGTCCGACAGGCGCTGGCGCCAGCGCCCGGCGCCGAACGCCTCCAGCAGCTTGCGCGCGCGGCCGACGTCCAGCCGCGCGAGGCAGCCGCCGTGGCCGAAGAAGTCGTTGAAGCCGGGCAGTGCCGACAGGTCGTCGCAGACGCCGGGGAAGCCCATCGACCAGTCGGCGAACCGGCGGCGCGCGATCGGCTCCTCGATGATGCGTGTGACCTGCTCGTGGCGCGGGTCGGCGGCGATGCGCGCGAACAGCGCGCTCACCGCCTCGGCCGGGCCCTCGATGACCTGGAAGAAGCTGCCGTCGGCGTAGAGCAGCATGCCGGTGATGCCGGCCTGCTCGTTGTGGGCGCGAGAGTTCTCGAGCAGGCCGCGCAATGCCGCGCCGTCGAAAGGTTGGCAGGCGGCGCTGGCGTAGATGCAGTGCGTCAAATGGGTCATCGGCTCGTCTCCGGTCGGCGCGGAGGGCCGCGCCTGCGGCGCCCGGACGCTGGCGGCCCCGTTGCGGGCCGCCGCGGCCGACAGCTCGACGCCGTCCCCGCTCGCCACTCGATGCGAACAGGTTGCGGCCATTGTTCCCGCGGTCTTGCCTTCTGTCATGCGGTGGAGCACCGGATTTCGGGTCCACTTCGTTTGCCTTGACATTGCACAAGCCGGGGCGTGGGCCGGCGCCGCCGGGCCGGATGCGCGCCGCGACGAGGCCGGTCGCGGCTTCAGCCGCCCTTGATCAGGCCTTCGGCGCGCATCGCCTGCTGCACCGCCGGGCGCGCGCCGACACGCTCGATGAAGCGCGCCAGATGGGTGAAGCGCGACAGGTCGACGCCGACCAGGCGCGCCCAGCCGCTGACGACGAAGAGGTAGGCGTCGGCGACGCTGAAGTCCTCGCCGAGCAGGTGGGGCTTGTCCGCCAGCGCCGCGTCGACGTGGGCGAAACGGTCGCCGAGCTTGCTGCGGAACAGCGCCTTGGCTTCTTCGGGCATGCCCGGCGTGAACAGCGGCGAGAAGCCCTTGTGCAGCTCGGTCGAGATGAAGTTCAGCCACTCGACGAGGCGGTAGCGCGCCATCGTGCCGGCCGGCGGCGCGAGCTTCTTCTCGGGCACCTGGTCGGCGATCCACTGCACGATGGCCGGGCCTTCGCTGAGGCGCTCGCCGCTGTCGAGCTCGAGCAGCGGCACGTAGCCCTTGGGGTTGATCGTGTAGAAGTCGGTGCCGTCAGCCAGGCGGTGGGTCTTGGTGCTGGCCATCACCGCCTGGAAGGGCAGGCCGGACTCGAGCAGCACGATGTGCGGCGACAGCGAACACGCGCCGGGGCTGTAATAGAGCTTCATGGGGTCTCCGTCTGAAGGGGATGCCGATGCTGCCGCGGCGCGCGGCGGCATCGTGACGGCGCGATTGAATGCCGGATTCGAAAACGCTGCACGCGCCGGGGCCGTGTCAGGCCAGGACGGCGGCCGGCGGCCGGCGCAGCGAGTCCGGCAGGCGCTCGCCGCGGCCGATGCGCACCACCAGGTCCGGCCGCAGCGTGCCCAGCCCGAAGGCCGCGGCGAAGGGCGCGCGCAGCGCGGCCACCTCCACCGGAGGGTTCAGCAGCGAGAGCTGCAGCCCGGCGGCGGTGGCCTCCAGTGCCAGGCGCTGGAACGCGCGGCCGACGCCGACCCAGCCCGCCGGCCCCGCCGCGGCGTCGGAGGCGAGGATCAGCACGCCGGCGCTGCTGCGCAGCTGTTCGGCGGCGAGGTCGGTCTCGGCTCTGGCACCGAGGAAACGGCGCACCAGCCGCCGCGCCAGCCAGGGCGGCAGGCTGGGGCGGCCGCTGCAGCCGACGAACAGCCCGTCGCCGCTGGCCGCGGCTTCGTCGGCGTCGAACCGCAGCCACTGCACCAGCTCGTCGACGAAGGCGGCGTCGGAGAACTGCGCGCGGTGGCCGGCGGCCACGGCGTCGAGCAGGCGTTCGAGGCCCGCGGTGTCGCTGACCAGGTGCGTGTTCACGCCGTTGCCGGCCGCGGCGTCCTCCAGCTGGCGCCAGGTGGCGGCGGGCAGCGGATGGCCGTCGAACGGGCCGCGGGTGGTCTGGCGCTGCGGGATGGCGGCATAACGCGTGGCGAGCTGCGGCCGTGTCGGCGCCAGCGCCACCTCGATCCGCCCGTCGCGGCCGACCTGCGGCTCGGCCTGCAGCCCGTGCGCGAGCGCGGCCAGCACCAGGTTCTCGGTGGCGCAGCCCAGCGAGACGAAGAGGTGGTGGTCGTCGGGGTCGACGGCGGGGCAGCGCCGCGTGAAGTCGGGCTCGATGCGGATCGAGTCGCGGCCGAGCACGAAGCGCCAGCACTGCGTGTTGTGGCTGGACGGGGCCAGCGTCGCCGCGTGCACCAGCGCGCGCAGGCGCTCGTGGCCGTCGACGCTGCCGGGCAGTGCCAGGCGGCGCTGCAGCAGCGCCGTGGCCTGCTGCACGTCGCCGTCGTCGCAGCCGGCGAGCGGGGCGCCGCCGGCCAGCAGCGCGCCGTAGGTCATCACGCGTCGACGAGTCGGCATCGCACCCTCCCGCAGCGGTTTCGTCGGTGACCTTAGGCCGCGCCCCCGGCCGGGCGCTTGAGCCGCGTCAGCGCCCGCGTGTCGCCCCGTCTTGCCGCTGCCGTTGGCCGGTGCCAGCATCGGCGCTCCACCACAGGAGCAGACGATGGCCAAGCCGATGTTCGACGCCGAAGCGCTGATCGCGATGTTCGAGACCGCCACCGCCCAGCAGGGCGAACAGCTGCGCCAGGCGGTGACGCAGACCGCGTTGACCGCGCTGCAGGGCCGCGAGCTGACGCTGAAGAATCTGCGTGCGACGGTCAAGGCCGTCGGCGACGCTGCCAGCCTCGGCGTGGCGCGCAACACGGGGGCCGGCGTCGACCCGACGGCGCTGCTCGACAGCGCCGTCGCCGGGCTCGACGCCGCGGTGCTGAAGGCCGTGGAAGCCAACCGCGTCGCGCTGCAGCGCCTGGTGCAGCAGGGCGCCGACCTGCGCGAGAAGCATCTGCAGAAGGCGCTCGACGACCTCGACAAGATGGAGGACACGCTGTTCGCGGCGTTGAAGAAGAGCGCCGCCGGCACCGGCGGCGGTGTCGCCGCGGCCTGGGGGCCGGTGCTCGAACGGCTGCAGGCCGGCGGCACGCTGTCGGGCGTGCAGGCCTCGCTGACTGCCGAGCAGGTGGCCGAGCAGATGCAGGCCGCGATGCGCAGCACGCGCCACGCCTCGGTGCGCGCCGCGCAGGCGCTGGCCGACAGCTACACGGCGATGGTCAGCGGCGTGCTGATCGGCCTGGCCGAGGCGCTGCAGGCGGCGCCGGCCACCCCGCCGGCGGCCGAGGCGCCGGCACGCAAGACCGCGGCGCGCAAGCGCACGGCCTGAGCGGCCGCCGGGGCGCCGTGGGCGCCCCGGCGCAGGCGATGCGCTATCGTGCCGCGATGGCTGAGACCACCTTCTTCTGGCACGACTACGAGACCTTCGGCCGCGTGCCGCGGCGCGACCGGCCGGCGCAGTTCGCCGGCATCCGCACCGACGCCGAACTCAACGAGATCGGCGCGCCGGCGATGTGGTTCTGCCAGCCGCCGACCGACACGCTGCCCGACCCCGAGAGCTGCCTGCTGACCGGCATCCTGCCGCAGCAGGCGCTGGCCGAAGGCGTCGCCGAGCGCGAGTTCGCCGCGCGCATCGAGGCCGCGCTGGCCGCGCCCGGCACGATCGGCGTCGGCTACAACAGCATCCGCTTCGACGACGAGGTCACGCGCTTCCTCTTCTGGCGCAACCTGATCGACCCCTACGCGCGCGAATGGCAGAACGGCTGCGGCCGCTGGGACCTGCTGGACGTCGTGCGCTGCTGCTGGGCGCTGCGCCCCGAGGGCATCGAGTGGCCCAAGCACGAGGACGGCCGGCCCTCGTTCAAGCTCGAGCACCTGACGGCGGCCAACGGCCTGGCGCACGAGGCGGCGCACGATGCGCTGTCCGACGTGCGCGCGACGATCGCGCTGGCGCGGCTGATCCGCCAGCGCCAGCCGCGGCTCTGGGACTTCTGCCTGAAGCTGCGCCACAAGGACGCGGTGCGCACCGAGATCGGCGTCGGCCGGCCGTTCCTGCACCTGTCGGGCATGTACGGCGTCGAGAACGGCTGCATGGCCGTCGTCTGGCCGCTGGCGCCGCACCCGACGAACCGCAACGAGCTGATCGTCTGGGACCTGGCGCAGGACCCGGCCGAACTGGCGTCGCTGGACGCCGAGACCGTGCGCCGGCGGATGTACACCAAGACCGAGGAACTGGCCGCCGCCGGCGAGACCCGGCTGCCGATCAAGACCGTCCACCTGAACAAGTCGCCGGTCGTCATCGGCAACCTGAAGACGCTGGGCCCGGCGCGCGAGCGCTGGGGCCTGGACCTGGAGCGCGCGCTGGTGCACGCCGAGCGTGCTGCCGCGCTGGGCCGCACGCTGGAGCCGCTGTGGGCCCAGGTCTTCGTGAAACCGGCGGCTGGCGGGCCGGTGGACGTCGACGAAGACCTGTACGGCGGCTTCCTCGGCGACGAGGACCGGCGCCAGCTGCAGCGCCTGCGCGGGCTGGACGGCGCGGCGCTGGCCTCGCGCCGCCCGGCTTTCGACGACCCGCGGCTGGACGAGCTGCTGTTCCGCTACCGCGCGCGCAACTTCGCCGACACGCTGGACGCCGACGAGCGCGAGCGCTGGGCGGCGCACCGCCACGCGCGCCTGATAGCCGGCGCCGGCGGCGTGCTGACGCTGCAGGCCTATGCCGAGCGCATCGACGAGCTGGCCGAGGCCGCCGCCGAGCGCGACGACGAGCGCGCGCAGTCGATCCTGGAGGCGCTGTACGACTGGGCGGAGCAGGTGGCGCCGGACTGAGGCTGCGACGGCGAGGATCGGCGAAGTCCGGAAGTCTGGGGTCAGAAGTCTGGGGTCAGGTCTCACAAGACCTGACCCCTCCTGACCCCTCCCGCCCAAGACCTGACCCCGCCGTCAGCCGCGGAAGCCTGGGGTCAGGTCTCGCAAGACCTGACCCCGCCAGCCGCAAGTCTGGGGTCAGGTCTCACAAGACCTGACCCCGCCACCCGCCGCCGTTTCACCCCGAAACATCGTGCCGCGGCAGGCCCGGCGGCACAATCGGTGGCATGGAAGACGTGCCCACCCTGCAGACCCAACAGGTCTCGAAGATCCACCTCATCGGCGGCGAGAAGGGCGGCGTCGGCAAGTCGATGGTCTCGCGGCTGCTGGCGCAGTACTTCATCGACCACGAACTGCCGTTCGTCGGCTTCGACACCGACCGCTCGCACGGCGCGCTGCTGCGCTTCTATGCCGAGTTCGCGTCGCCGGCGCTGATCGACCGCTACGAGGCGCTGGACCGCATCGTCGAGACTGCCGTCGAGCAGCCCGGCCGGCGTGTGCTCGTCGACCTGGCGGCGCAGACCCAGGAGCCGCTGGTGCGCTGGATGGACGAATCCGGCGTGCTCGACATGGCCGACCTGTCGGGCATCGCGCTCCACGCCTGGCACGTGATGGACAGCGGCCGCGACTCGGTCGACCTGCTGGCGCGGCTGCTGGAGCGTTTCGGCCAGCGTGTGCAGTACGTGATCGTCAAGAACGAGCTGCGCGGCGACGACTTCGGCCAGCTCGAACGTTCAGGTCAGCTCGAACGTGCGCTGGGCCTGGGCGCCAAGGTGATCTCGCTGCGCCGGCTGCACGACGCCGTGGTGCAGAAGATCGACGCCCGCAACGCCAGCTTCTGGGCGGCGAAGAACGTCTCGACGATCGACGGCCCGGGCCTGGGCATGATGGAGCGCCAGCGCCTGAAGCTCTGGATGGCGCACGCCTACGGGCAGCTCGACAGCGTCGAGCCCTGAGCCCTGACCCCGGCGCTCAGCGCGCCGCCGCCGAGCCCGGCACGGAGGCCGCGGCCGCGGCCGGCGGCGCTGCCGACGCGGCGGCCGATGCCGCCGGTGCCGCCGGTTCGGCTTCGGCGGCGTCGAGCAGGCGCTCCACCGGCGCGTGTTCGGCCCATTCGGCATAACGCCAGTCCTGTGCGCCGTGCACCACGCCTTCGGGCGGCTCGGGCGTCGCCACCGGCACGCCGCGCAGCATGACCTGCATCGCGTCGATCCACATCGGCAGCGCCAGGCCGCCGCCGGACTCGCCGCTGCCCAGGCTGCGCGGTTCGTCGTAGCCCATCCAGGCGACCGCGACGACACCCGGCTGGAAGCCGGCGAACCAGGCGTCGACGGCGTCGTTGGTGGTGCCGGTCTTGCCGTAGAGGTCCGGGCGCTTGAGACTGGCCTGGGCGCGTGCCGCAGTGCCCGCGCGCGTCACGTCGCTCAGCAGGCTGTTGACGAGGAAGACGTTGCGGGCCGGCACGGCGCGCGAGTCCTCGTCCAGCGCGGGCGGCGGCGGCGCCTGCCAGATCGTCTTGCCGTCGGCGTCGGTGATGCGTTCGATGACGGTGGGGGTCACGCGCCAGCCGCCGTTGGCGAACACCGCGTAGGCCGACGCGAGCTGCATCGGCGTCGTGCTGCCGGCGCCCAGCGCCAGCGTCAGGTTGTCGGGCTGGCGCTTGGGGTCGAAGCCGAAGCGGGCGGTCCACTGCAGCGCCTCGGCGATGCCCAGCTGGCGCACGACGCGGATGCTGACCATGTTCTTCGACCGCGTCAGCGCCTCGCGCAGCGTGATCGGGCCGTCGTAGCGGCCGTCGGAGTTCTTCGGGTCCCAGCCGCCGGGGTTGCCGTTGGCGTCGCTGCCCGACCAGGGCGCGTCGTCGACGACGGTGTCGGGCATCAGCCCGGCCTCGAAGGCCGCCGAGTACAGGAAGGGCTTGAACGACGAACCCGGCTGGCGCCAGGCCTGCGTCACGTGGTTGAACTGCTGGGTGCCGAAGTCGAAGCCGCCGACCAGCGCGCGCACGCGGCCGGTCTTCGGGTCGAGCGCGACGAAAGCGCCTTCGGCGCGCGGCCACTGGGCGATGCTCCAGTCGGTGCGTTCGCCGCGCGTGCGCCCGGCCAGCCGGATCACCGAGCCGCGCGTGATCGCCAGCGCCTCCTTGGCCTTGGGCTGCAGCCCCGGGGCCGCGGCGCGCAGGCCGGCGCCGGTGACGCGCACCGTCTCGCCGCTGGCCAGCACCGCGACCACTTCCTTCGGGCTGGCTTCGGTGACGACGGCCACGCGCAGGTCCTCGTCGTCGTTGTGGTCGCGCAGCGCCTGGGCGGCGGCACGTTCGAGGTCGCCGCCGGCCGGCAGGTCCTCGTGGCCTTCGGGGCCGCGCCAGGGCTGGCGCGTCTCGTGGGCCAGCACCGCGCGGCGCAGCGCCTTGTACGCCGCCTCCTGGTCGGCGGCGTGCAGCGAGGTGTAGACGCGGATGCCCTGGGTGTAGGCCTTGTCGCCGATGCGCTCGACGACCGCCTGGCGCGCCATCTCGGCGACGTGCGCGGCGTGCACCTCGACCTCGCCGGGCTTGCGCACGGCCAGCGGTTCGTCCAGCGCCTGGCGGTAGGCCTTCTCGTCGATGACGCCGGTGTCCAGCATGCGCTGCAGCACGATGGCCTGACGGCGCTTGGCGCGTTCGAGGTTGGTGATCGGGTTGGCGTAACCCGGGTTCTGCGGCAGGCCGGCGAGCATCGCCGCCTCGGCGACGTCGAGCTGGTCGAGCGTCTTGCCGAAGTAGACCTGGGCCGCGGCGCCGAAGCCGTAGGCGCGCTGGCCGAGGTAGATCTGGTTCAGGTAGAGCTCGAGGATCTGGTCCTTGGACAGGCGCCGCTCGATCTCCAGCGCCAGCAGCGCCTCCTTGATCTTGCGTTCGGGCGTGCGCCGGGTCGACAGGAAGAAGGTGCGCGCGACCTGCTGCGTGATCGTGCTCGCGCCCTGTGGCATGCCGCTGGTGAGGTTGGCCCACAGCGCACGCAGCAGCGCGCGGCCGCTGATGCCGCCGTGTTCGCGGAAGCGCCAGTCCTCGACGGCCAGCACCGCGTCCTGCATCAGCTTCGGTGCCTTCTCGATCGGCACGAAGACGCGGCGCTCGGTGCCGAACTGCGCGATCTCGACGCCGTCGGCGGTGAACACCTGCAGGTGCTGGCGCGGGCGGTAGTCCAGCACCTCGTCCAGCGACGGCAGCCGCGTCGAGTACCAGACGACGGCGATGACGAACACCAGGACCAGCGCGCCGACGACGGCGCCCGCGCCGAGCGCGATCTTCTTCACCAGCGGCGACATCAAGGCCTCGGAACGGAGACGCGGGCGGGCAGGGCGGGGCCGGTGGCAGCAGGCGGACGGATCACGGCACGGGGAGCGCCGCGGTGGCAGGCCACGCGACGGCGCGTTGGGGCGAAAGGCGCGAGGGTAGCAAACCGCACGATGCCGTGGGGTCACGATGCCGTGGGGTCAGGTCTTGCCTTTTGCATCCCGGCCCGCGGCACGGGCACCTCGAACGGCCGCGATGCAAAAGGCAAGACCTGACCCCGAGAAGACGAAAAAAAGCCCGCCGGTTGCGGCGGGCTTCGGGTTTGGCGTGGTACGGCGCTCAGACCGTGACCGTCTTCGCCGTCTCCGCGTATTCGGCGATCTGGTCGAAGTTCATGTAGCGGTACACGCTCGCGGCGTCCTGGTTGATGATGCCCATCGCCTCGTGGTACTCGGCCAGCGTCGGGATGCGGCCCAGGCGCGAGCACACCGCGGCCAATTCGGCCGAGCCGAGGAAGACGTTGGTGTTCTTGCCCAGGCGGTTGGGGAAGTTGCGCGTCGAGGTCGACATCACCGTCGCGCCTTCCTTCACCTGCGCCTGGTTGCCCATGCACAGGCTGCAGCCGGGCATCTCGGTGCGCGCGCCGGCGGTGCCGAAGGTGGCGTAGTGGCCTTCCTTGACGAGCTCGTTCTGGTCCATCTTGGTCGGCGGCGCGACCCACAGCTTGACCGGGATGTCGCGCGCCCCGCCCAGCAGCTTGGCCGCGGCGCGGAAGTGGCCGATGTTGGTCATGCACGAGCCGATGAAGGCTTCGTCGATCTTCGTGCCGGAGACCTCGGACATGAACTTCGCGTCGTCCGGGTCGTTCGGGCAGCAGACGATCGGCTCCTTGATGTCGGCGAGGTCGATCTCGATGACCGCGGCGTACTCGGCGTCGGCGTCGGCCTCCAGCAGCTGCGGATTCGCCAGCCAGGCCTCGACGGCCTGGATGCGGCGCTCCAGCGTGCGCTTGTCCTGGTAGCCGTCGGCGATCATGTTCTTCATCAGCACGACGTTGCTCTTCAGGTACTCGATGACCGGTGCCTGGTCGAGCTTGATCGTGCAGCCGGCGGCCGAACGTTCGGCCGAGGCGTCGGAGAGTTCGAACGCCTGTTCGACCTTCAGCTGCGGCAGGCCTTCGATCTCGAGCACGCGGCCGCTGAAGATGTTCTTCTTGCCCTTCTTCTCGACGGTCAGCAGGCCGGCCTTGATGGCGTACAGCGGGATCGCGTGCACCAGGTCGCGCAGCGTGACGCCGGGCTGCATCTGCCCCTTGAAGCGCACCAGCACCGACTCCGGCATGTCCAGCGGCATCACGCCGGTGGCGGCGCCGAAGGCGACGAGGCCCGAGCCCGCCGGGAACGAGATGCCGATCGGGAAACGCGTGTGGCTGTCGCCGCCGGTGCCGACGGTGTCGGGCAGCAGCAGGCGGTTCAGCCAGCTGTGGATGACGCCGTCACCCGGGCGCAGCGCGACGCCGCCGCGGCTGGAGATGAATTGCGGCAGCTCGCGGTGCATCTTCACGTCGACCGCCTTCGGGTAGGCGGCGGTGTGGCAGAAGCTCTGCATCACGAGGTCGGCGCTGAAGCCCAGGCAGGCCAGATCCTTCAGCTCGTCACGCGTCATCGGGCCGGTGGTGTCCTGGCTGCCGACGGTGGTCATTCGCGGCTCGCAGTAGGTGCCCGGGCGGATGCCCCGGCCTTCGGGCAGGCCGCAGGCGCGGCCGACCATCTTCTGCGCCAGCGTGAAGCCGCGGCCGCTGTCCTGCGGCGCGACCGGCAGGCGGAAGGTGGTCGACGCAGGCAGGCCGAGGAACTCGCGCGCCTTGGCGGTCAGCGAGCGGCCGATGATCAGGTTGATGCGGCCGCCGGCACGCACCTCGTCGAGCAGGACCTCGCTCTTGAGCTGGAACTCGGCGACGGTCTCGCCGTTCTTCAGCAGCTTGCCGTCGTAGGGCAGGACTTCGATGACGTCGCCCATCTCGAGCTTGGAGACGTCGACCTCGATCGGCAGCGAACCCGAGTCTTCCTGGGTGTTGAAGAAGATCGGCGCGATCTTGCCGCCCAGTGTGACGCCGCCGAAACGTTTGTTCGGCACGAACGGGATGTCCTGGCCGGTGGCCCAGATGACGCTGTTGGTCGCGCTCTTGCGCGACGAGCCGGTGCCGACGACGTCGCCGACGTAGGCCACGAGGTGGCCCTTGGCCTTCAGCTCGTCGATGAACCTCATCGGGCCACGCTTGCCGTCTTCCTCGGGCTTGAAGGCCGCGTCGGGGCGCGTGTTCTTCAGCATCGCCAGGTAGTGCAGCGGGATGTCCGGGCGGCTCCAAGCGTCGGGCGCCGGCGACAGGTCGTCGGTGTTGGTCTCGCCGGGCACCTTGAAGACGCTGACGGTGATCGACTTCGGCACCTCGGGGCGCGAGGTGAACCACTCGGCGTCGGCCCAGGACTGGATGACTTCCTTGGCCCGGGCGTTGCCGGCGCGCGCCTTCTCGGCGACGTCGTGGAAGTAGTCGAACATCAGCAGGGTCTTCTTCAGGCCCGCGGCGGCGACATCGGCGACCTCGGCGTCGTCCAGCAGTTCGATCAGCGGATGCACGTTGTAGCCGCCGACCATCGTGCCCAGCAGCTCGGTGGCCTTGGCCTTGGAGACGAGGCCGACCTTCAGGTCGCCGTGCGCGACGGCGGCCAGGAACGAGGCCTTGACCTTGGCGGCGTCGTCGACGCCCGGCGGCACGCGGTGGGTCAGCAGATCCAGCAGGAAGGTCTCCTCGCCGGCGGGCGGGTTCTGGATCAGCTCGATCAGCGCGGCGGTCTGCGCGGCGTCCAGCGGCAGCGGCGGGATGCCGAGCGCGGCGCGTTCGGCGACATGTTGGCGGTAGGCGGTCAGCACGGGCGTTCTCCTGCGGCAGGGCGGGTTTCGGGGCGGGCCCCCGGCCTCGCCTCCTGTATTTTATGTCTTATATAAGACTTGAGGCGAGCATCGGGGGGATCGACGGCTCAGGCATCGGCGAAGAAGGCGCGGCGCACCTCGGCGGGCAGTTGCGCGCCGTCGCGGGCGGAGGTCTGGTGGGCGCGCTCCAGCACCTGCCAGAAGTAGCGGTAGCTGGCGCGGTCGTGCAGCGTGTCGCGGTGGCGGATCGGCGCCCAGCCGGCGGCCTGGGCGGCGAAGACGATCTCGATCGCCTGGTCGACTTCGGCGGTGGTCGGCGCGAAGGCGTCGACGATCGGCCGGATCTGCGACGGGTGGATGCTCCACATGCGCGTGTAGCCCAGCCGTCGCGCGGCCTTCTCGGCGGCCGCGGCGATCGCCTTCTCGTCCTTGAACTCGGTGACGACACAGTGCGAGGGCACCTTGCCCCAGCCGTGGCAGGCGGCGGCGATGTCGAGCTTGGCGCGCAGGACCAGCGGGTGCTCGAACTGGCCCTCGACGCCCATCGCGCTCTGCGGGATCGCGCCGCGGTGCGCCGAGACGAAGTCCATCAGCCCGAAGGACAGCGACTCGACACGCGGGTGCGCGGCGAGCGCCTGCACCTCGCGCAGCGCGCCGTGGGTCTCGACCATCGCGTGCAGCGGGATCGTGCGCGCCAGGCCGTGGCGGCGCGAGGCCTCGTCGACGACGGCGGCGGCGCGCTCGAAGTCGGCCAGGCCGCGCGGCTTGGGGATCATCAGATAGGCCAGGCGAGCGCCGACGCGGCCGACGACGAGTTCGGCCACCTGCTCGAAACGCGGGTGGTCGACGGCCTGCAGCCGGATGCCGACGCGGCCGTAGCGGTTGTCCGGCCCGGCGACGAGTTCGGCCATCAGCGCCGCGTGCTCGAGTTCGCCGCCGACCGGTGCGCCGTCCTCGCCGTCGAGCGTGACGTCGAAGATCGGGCCGAGCTCGGCCTGCAGCGCCAGGCTCTTGCGCATGCGTGCCTCGACGCCGCTGTAGTGGTCGCAGACCGGCAGCGCCGGGGCGACGAGCTCGTCGGGGTCGAACAGCGCCTGGCGGGGGTGGACAAGCTCGGTCATCGCGTCTTCCGGTCGGGGAAACGAAAACGGCGCCCGTTGCCGGGCGCCGTCGATTGTTGGGGGCGCGGCGCGATCCGCGCAAGCGCCCGCCGCTGCCGTCAGAGCAGGTCCTGGACGGCGTCGCGCTCGCCGATGAGCTCGGCCAGCGTCTTGTCGATGCAGGCTTGCGAGAACTCGTCGATCGGCAGGCCTTCGACGATCTTGTATTCGCCGTTCTCGCAGGTCACCGGGAAGCCGAACATGACGTCCTTCGGGATGCCGTATTCGCCGTTGCTGGGCACGCCCATCGTGACCCATTCGCCGTGGGTGCCCAGGGCCCAGTCGCGCATGTGGTCGATGGCGGCGTTGGCGGCCGAGGCGGCCGAGGACACGCCTCGGGCGGCGATGATCGCCGCGCCGCGCTTGCCGACGGTCGGCAGGAACACGTCCTTGTTCCAGGCCTGGTCGTTGATCGTGTCCTTGACCGAGGCGCCGTCGATGGTCGCGAAGCGGTAGTCGGCGTACATCGTCGGGCTGTGGTTGCCCCAGACGGCCAGCTTCTTGATCGCCGAGACCGGCTTGCCGGTCTTGGCGGCGATCTGGCTGGCGGCGCGGTTGTGGTCCAGGCGCAGCATGGCGGTGAAGTTGCCGGGCTTGAGGTCCGGCGCGCTCTTCATCGCGATGTAGGCGTTGGTGTTGGCCGGGTTGCCGACGACCAGCACCTTGACGTCACGCGAGGCGACGGCGTTCAGCGCCTTGCCCTGGGCGGTGAAGATCTGGGCGTTGGCGGCCAGCAGGTCGGCGCGCTCCATGCCGGGGCCGCGCGGACGGGCGCCGACGAGCAGCGCGTAGTCGGTGTCCTTGAAGGCGGTCATCGGGTCGGAATGGGCTTCCATGCCGGCCAGCAGCGGGAAGGCGCAGTCCTCGAGTTCCATCATCACGCCGCGCAGCGCTTCCTGGGCCTTCTCGATCGGCAGTTCGAGGAGCTGGAGGATGACGGGCTGGTCCTTGCCCAGCATCTCGCCCGAGGCGATACGGAACAGCAGGGCATAACCGATCTGGCCGGCGGCGCCGGTAACGGCCACGCGGACGGGCTTCTTGCTCATGGGGAGGCTCCTCAGGATGGGGTGTTGGTCGAGGCGCTGGACATTTTAGCGACGGCGCTGACACCACTCTTATGTCTTATGTAAGACAATCGAGCCATGCCCGACGCCGCTCCGGTCGCCGACCCCACCCCGTCCTTCAGCCCGTTGTACCAGCAGATCAAGGGTCTGCTCGTGCGCAGCCTCGAAACCGGTGAGTGGAAGCCCGGTGACGCCATCCCCAGCGAGATGGAGCTGGCGGCGCGCTTCAAGGTCAGCCAGGGCACGGTGCGCAAGGCGATCGACGAACTGGCCACCGAGAACCTGCTGATCCGCCGCCAGGGCAAGGGCACCTTCGTCGCCACCCATGCCGAGGAGCGTGTGCAGTACCGCTTCCTGCGCCTGCGCCCCGACGACGGCGGCGCCGGCGGCATGCAGCGCCGGCTGCTGGACTGCCGCCGCATGCGTGCGCCGCAGGACGTCGCGCGTGCGCTCGACCTGAAGGCGGGCGAGACCGCGGTGCAACTGCGCCGCCTGCTGCTGGCCGACGGCCGGCCGGTCGTGCTCGACGACATCTGGCTGCCCGGCACGCCGTTCAAGGGATTGAGCATCGAGCGCCTGCAAGGCTGGCGCGGGCCGATGTACCGTCTGTTCGAAACCGAATTCGGGGTCCGGATGATCCGGGCCGAAGAGAAGATCCGCGCCGTCGGCGCGGCGCAGGAGGAAGCCGAAGCCTTGGCGATGCCCCTGGGTGCGCCGCTGCTGTCGGTCGAGCGTTTGTCCTTCACCTACGGAGACCGGCCCGTCGAACTGCGGCGCGGGCTTTACAACACGTCTTCCCATCACTACCGCAACGAGCTTTCCTGAACCGCCCAGTTCCGTGTAAGCCTGCCGCGCTGGAATTAGACTCTTTGCGTTGCCGCAAAGCAGCGACGCCGGCGCGAACAAACAGGACAACCCCCATGGCAAGTACCCAACGCCCGGTCTATCGCAACATCCACATCTCGCAGATCGCCAGCTACCGGCTGCCGCTCGCCGGCTTCGTGTCGATCCTGCACCGCATCAGCGGCGCCCTGATGTTCGTGTTGCTGCCCTTCGTCATCTGGCTGTTCGACAACAGCCTGACCTCCGAAATCTCGTTCGACACCTTCACCTCGGCCTTCGTCGCCGGCGTCGGCTTCGTGCCCGCGTTCCTGGTGAAGCTCGTCGTGCTGGCGCTGATCTGGGCCTATCTGCACCACCTCATCGCCGGCATCCGCTACCTCTGGATGGACGTCTCGCACGCCTACTCCAAGCAGAGCGGCCGCTCCTCGGCCATCGTGACGCTCGCGCTGAGCCTGCCGCTCACCGCCTTGCTGGGCGCCAAGCTGTTCGGCCTGTACTGAGGTCTTTCCCATGTCCAAGAACTACGGTCCCGAGCGCCTCGTCGTCGGCGCTCACTACGGTGCGCGCGACTGGCTCGCGCAACGCATCACCGCGGCGCTGATCGCGCTGTTCACCTTCGTGCTGCTGGTGCAGCTGCTCGCGCCGGGCCCGCTCGGCTACGACCGCTGGGCAGGCATCTTCTCGGCGCAATGGATGAAGGTCCTGACCTTCGTCGTCATCGTGTCGCTCGCGTGGCATGCCTGGATCGGCATCCGCGACATCTGGATGGATTACGTCAGGCCCGCCGGCATCCGCCTGGCGCTGCAGGTGCTGTCCATCGTCTGGCTCGTCGGCTGCGCCGGCTGGGCCGTGCAAGTGCTCTGGAGACTCTGACGATGGCCCTCGCCCATCTTCCCAAGCGCAAGTTCGACGTCGTCATCGTCGGTGCCGGCGGTTCCGGCATGCGCGCCTCGCTGCAACTGGCCCGCGCCGGCCTCAACGTCGCCGTGCTGTCCAAGGTGTTCCCGACGCGTTCGCACACCGTCGCGGCCCAGGGCGGCATCGGCGCCAGCCTCGGCAACATGTCCGAGGACAACTGGCACTTCCACTTCTACGACACCGTCAAGGGCTCCGACTGGCTCGGCGACCAGGACGCGATCGAGTTCATGTGCCGCGAGGCGCCGAAGGTCGTCTACGAGCTCGAGCACTTCGGCATGCCGTTCGACCGCAACCCGGACGGCACGATCTACCAGCGCCCGTTCGGCGGCCACACCGCCAACTACGGCGAGAAGCCGGTGCAGCGCGCCTGCGCCGCGGCCGACCGCACCGGCCACGCGATGCTGCACACGCTGTACCAGCAGAACGTCAAGGCACGCACCAACTTCTTCGTCGAGTGGATGGCGCTGGACCTGATCCGCGACGCCGACGGCGACGTGCTCGGCGTCACCGCGCTCGAGATGGAGACCGGTGAAGTGCACGTGCTGCAGGCCAAGTGCACGCTGTTCGCGACCGGCGGCGCCGGCCGCATCTACGCCGCCAGCACCAACGCCTTCATCAACACCGGTGACGGCCTGGGCATGGCCGCACGCGCCGGCGTGCCGCTGCAGGACATGGAGTTCTGGCAGTTCCACCCGACCGGCGTGCACAACGCCGGCGTGCTGCTGACCGAAGGCTGCCGCGGCGAAGGCGCGATCCTGCGCAACGCCAACGGCGAGCGCTTCATGGAGCGCTACGCGCCGACGCTGAAGGACCTCGCGCCGCGCGACTTCGTCTCGCGCTGCATGGACCAGGAGATCAAGGAAGGCCGGGGCTGCGGTCCGAACAAGGACTACATCAACCTCGACATGACCCACCTGGGCGGCGAGACGATCCTGAAGCGCCTGCCCTCGGTCTACGAGATCGGCCACAACTTCGCCAACGTCGACATCACGAAGGAGCCGATCCCCGTCGTGCCGACGATCCACTACCAGATGGGCGGCATCCCGACCAACATCCACGGTCAGGTCGTCGTGCCCAAGGGCGACAAGCCCAACGAGGTGGTCAACGGCTTCTACGCGGTGGGCGAGTGCTCCTGCGTCAGCGTGCACGGCGCCAACCGCCTGGGCACGAACTCGCTGCTCGACCTGCTGGTCTTCGGCCGTGCCGCCGGCAACCACATCGTCGCCAGCGCGCTGGCCAGCCGCAACCACAAGGACCTGCCGGCTGACGCTGCCGACCGCTCGCTCGAGCGCCTGGCCCGCCTGGAGGCCTCGACCTCGGGCGAATACGCCCAGGACGTCGCCAACGACATCCGCAAGACGATGCAGCAGCACGCCGGCGTGTTCCGCACGCAGGCCGTGATGGACGAGGGCGTGACGAAGATCGCCGCCATCGCCGAGCGTGTGAAGGCCATCGGCCTGAAGGACAAGAGCAAGGTGTTCAACACCGCGCGCATCGAGGCGCTGGAGGTCGACAACCTGATCGAGGCCGCGCAGGCGACGATCGTCTCGGCCGCCGCCCGCCACGAGAGCCGCGGCGCGCACACCGTCAACGACTACGGCGACACCCCGCAACACCCGAACGGCCGCAACGACGAGGAGTGGCTCAAGCACACGCTGTGGTTCAGCGAAGGCAGCCGGCTGCAATACAAGCCGGTCAACCTCAAGCCGCTGAGCGTCGACAGCGTTCCGCCCAAGGTCCGTTCGTTCTAAGGCACAGGTTCCGACATGACGCTCCGTACGTTCCAGATCTACCGCTACGACCCGGACAAGGACGCCAAGCCCTACATGCAGACGCTGCAGGTCGAGCTCGACGGCAGCGAACGCATGCTGCTGGACGCGCTGATCAAGCTGAAGGCGGTCGACCCGTCGCTCAGCTTCCGCCGCAGCTGCCGCGAAGGCGTGTGCGGGTCCGACGCGATGAACATCAACGGCAAGAACGGCCTCGCGTGCCTGACCAACATGCGCACGCTGCCGGGCACCGTCGTGCTGCGCCCGCTGCCGGGCCTGCCCGTGATCCGCGACCTGATCGTGGACATGACGAACTTCTTCAAGCAGTACCACTCGATCAAGCCGTACCTGATCAACGACGAGCGCCCGCCCGAGACCGAGCGGCTGCAGTCGCCCGAGGAGCGCGACGAGCTCAACGGCCTGTACGAGTGCATCCTGTGCGCCAGCTGCTCGACGGCCTGCCCGAGCTTCTGGTGGAACCCGGACAAGTTCGTCGGCCCGGCCGGCCTGCTGCAGGCCTACCGCTTCATCGCCGACAGCCGCGACCAGGCGACCAGCGAGCGCCTCGACAACCTCGAGGACCCGTATCGCCTGTACCGCTGCCACACGATCATGAACTGCGTCGACGTCTGCCCGAAGGGGCTGAACCCGACGAAGGCGATCGCCAAGATCAAGGAAATGATGGTCCGCCGCGCCATCTGAGACAAGAAAAGCGACTACGGCTCATGGACGAACGTCTGGACCCCACCGATCTCGGCCGGCTGCGCTGGCGCTGCCGCCGAGGCCTGCTGGAGAACGACCTCTTCGTCGAACGTTTCTTCCGTGATCACGAGGCGACGATCACGAAGCGGCAGGCCCAGGGGCTGATGGCCCTGATGGACCTGCCGGACAACGATCTGCTCGACCTGCTGCTCGGCCGTCGTGAGCTGCAGGGCGAGCTGGATCGACCTGAAGTGCACGAGGTGCTGGCGCAACTGCGCCGTCCCACCGTCCCTGCTTCCGCCTGAGCTCAAGAAAGGCCTCGACATGACCCCCTCCGACGTGAAAGCCACCCTGTCGTTCTCGGACGGCAGCCCGAGCATCGACCTGCCCCTGTACAAGGGCAGCATCGGCCCGGATGTCATCGACATCCGCAAGCTCTACGGCCAGACCGGCAAGTTCACCTACGACCCGGGCTTTCTGAGCACCGCGTCGTGCCAGTCGACGATCACCTACATCGACGGTGACAAGGGGGAGCTGCTGTACCGCGGCTATCCGATCGAGCAGCTCGCCACGCAGTGCGACTTCCTCGACACCTGCTACCTGCTGCTCTACGGAGAGCTGCCGAACGAGCAGAAGCAGAAGGACTTCCACAAGCTCGTGTCCGAGCACACGATGGTGCACGAGCAGATGCAGTTCTTCCTGCGCGGCTTCCGTCGTGACGCGCACCCGATGGCGGTGCTGACGGGCCTCGTCGGCGCGCTGTCGGCCTTCTATCACGACAGCACCGACATCACGAACCCGAAGCACCGCGACATCGCGGCGATCCGCCTGATCGCCAAGATGCCGACGCTGGTCGCGATGGCCTACAAGTACGGCGAGGGCCAGCCCTACGTCTACCCGCGCAACAAGCTCTCGTACGCCGGGAACTTCATGCGCATGATGTTCGCGACGCCGTGCGAGGACTACGAGCCCAACGAGGTGCTGGTGCGCGCGATGGACCGCATCTTCATCCTGCACGCCGACCACGAGCAGAACGCCTCGACCTCGACGGTGCGCCTGTGCGGCAGCTCGGGCACCAACCCGTTCGCGGCGATCGCCGCCGGTGTGGCCTGCCTCTGGGGCCCGGCACACGGCGGCGCCAACGAGGCGGCGCTGAACATGCTGGAGGACATCCAGCGCAACGGCGGCGTCGAGAAGATCGGCGAGTTCATCAAGCAGGTGAAGGACAAGAACTCCTCCGTCAAGCTGATGGGCTTCGGCCACCGGGTCTACAAGAACTACGACCCGCGCGCCAAGCTGATGCGCGAGACCTGCCACGAGGTGCTGGGTGCGCTGGGCCTGGAGAACGACCCGCTGTTCAAGCTCGCGATGTCGCTCGAGAAGATCGCGCTGGAAGACGAGTACTTCGTCGCCCGCAAGCTCTACCCGAACGTCGACTTCTACTCGGGCATCGTGCAGCGCGCGATCGGCATCCCGGTCTCGCTGTTCACCGCCATCTTCGCGCTGGCGCGCACGGTGGGCTGGATCGCCCAGCTCAACGAGATGATCGGCGACCCCGAGTACAAGATCGGCCGTCCGCGCCAGCTCTTCGTCGGTTCGCCGCGCCGCGACGTCCCGCCGCTCGCGCAACGCTGACGAACCGGCGATGAGCTGGCTGGCCCGGCTGTTCGCGCCGCGGCGCCGCGAGGCGACGCGTGCGGCAGTCCCGGTGCCGGCCCTGCGGCCCGATGCGGCGGCGCCTGCCGCCGCGATCGGCCAGACGCCCCCTGCGGCGCCCCCGGTTCCGCTGCTGTGCTGGCTGCTCGGTGCCGAGGCGCCGGCCGCCGGCCCGGCGACCGCCGCCGAGGCCCGGGCGCTGGAGGCCATCGACGCAGTGCTCGCCCAGCCCGGCCTGCCCGAGGACCTGCTGCCGCGGGCCGCGGCGCTGGTGCCGCAGCTGCTGGCGATGCTGCGTCAGGGCGACCAGCTGCCGGTCCCGGCGATGGCGCAGCGTGTCTCGCGCGACGTCGTGCTGACCGCCGAGGTGCTCAAGCTGGCCGGCAGCGCCTACTACCGTGGCCGTGGCGAGGCCGCCGACCTGCAGCAATCGATCTCGCTGATCGGCGTGCAGGGGCTGCAGACGGTCATCGCGCGCGTCGTGCTCAAGCCGATCTACGACCATGCGCCCGGCCCCTGGAGCCGCAGCGCCGGCGCCCGCCTGTGGGCTCATTCCGAGGCGCTGGCCGCGGAGTGCGCGCTGCGCGCCGAGGGCGTGCCGGTGTTCGACGCCTACCTCACCGGGCTGCTGCACGACAGCGGCTGGACGGCAGCGCTGAACCTGCTTGACCGCGGTGGCACCGCGCCCGCGCCGCCGAGCGAAGCCTTCTGCGCCGCGCTCGAACGCCGCGCCTACCGGCTTTTCGGCCGCGCCGCCCGGCGCTGGGCGATCACGCCGGCTTTTGCCGAGCTGGGTGCCGACACGCTGCGCCACCCCTTGGCCACCAGCCCGCATCCGCTGGCCGTCGTGCTGCGCCAGGCGATGCCGGCGGCGCTGGAACGCGCGCGCGACGAGACGGCCTGAAACACCGAGGCCCGGACGTGCCGGGCCTCATTCAGTGGCGGCGCGTGCCGCTCAGATCAGCTTCTGCAGCAGCCGCCCCATCTCGGACGGGTTGCGCGTGATCGTGAAGCCGCACTCCTCCATGATCGCCAGCTTGGCATCCGCCGTGTCGGCGCCGCCGGAGATCAGCGCGCCGGCATGGCCCATGCGCTTGCCCGCCGGCGCGGTGACGCCGGCGATGAAGCCGACCACCGGCTTCTTCATGTGCTCCTTGCACCAGCGCGCCGCGTCGGCTTCGTCGGGGCCGCCGATCTCGCCGATCATGATCACCGCGTCGGTGTCCGGGTCCTCGTTGAACAGGCGCATCACGTCGATGTGCTTGAGCCCGTTGATCGGGTCGCCGCCGATGCCCACCGCGCTGCTCTGGCCGATGCCGAGTTCGGAGAGCTGCGCCACCGCTTCATAGGTCAGCGTGCCCGAGCGCGACACGACACCGATGCGGCCCTTCTTGTGGATATGGCCCGGCATGATGCCGATCTTGATCTCCTCGGGCGTGATCGTTCCCGGGCAGTTCGGCCCCAGCAGCAGCGTCTTCTTGCCGCCGGCGGCTTCCTTGGCCTTCATCCGGTTGCGCACCTCGAGCATGTCCTTGATCGGGATGCCTTCGGTGATGCAGATCGCCAGGTCCAGCTCGGCTTCCACCGCTTCCCAGATCGCCGCCGCGGCGCCGGCCGGCGGCACGTAGATGACGCTGACGGTGGCGCCGGTCTGCGCCGCCGCTTCCTTGACGCTGGCGTAGATCGGGATGCCCTCGAAGTCCTCGCCGGCCTTCTTCGGGTTCACGCCGGCGACGAAGCAGTTGCGGCCGTTAGCGTAGTCGCGGCACATGTGGGTGTGGAACTGGCCCGTCTTGCCGGTGATGCCCTGCGTGATGACGCGGGTGTCCTTGTTGATCAGGATGCTCATGGGATCTTCCTGCTTCGCGGATTACTGGACGGCCTTGACGATCGCGGTGGCCGCTTCGGCCATCGTGTCGGCGGCGATGATCGGCAGGCCCGAGTCGGCCAGCATCTTCTTGCCCAGGTCCTCGTTGGTGCCCTTCATGCGCACCACCAGCGGCACCTGCAGGTTCACCGCCTTGCACGCGGCGATGACGCCTTCGGCGATGGTGTCGCACTTCATGATGCCGCCGAAGATGTTGACGAGGATGCCTTTCACCTCGGGGTTCTTCAGCATGATCTTGAAGGCCTCGGTGACCTTCTCGGCGCTCGCGCCGCCGCCGACGTCCAGGAAGTTCGCCGGCTCGCCGCCGAAGAGCTTGATGGTGTCCATCGTCGCCATCGCCAGGCCGGCGCCGTTGACCAGGCAGCCGATGTTGCCGTCCAGGCTGATGTAGCTGAGGTCGAACTTGCTGGCCTCGACCTCGGCCGGGTCCTCTTCGTCCAGATCCCGGTAGGCGACGATCTCCGGATGCCGGAACAGCGCGTTGGCGTCGAAGTTGAACTTCGCGTCCAGCGCCTTGATGCCGCCGTGGCCTTCGAGGATCAGCGGGTTGATCTCGGCGAGGCTGGCGTCGCTGGCCATGTAGCAGGCGTAGAGCTTCTGGAACACGTCGACCGCTTGCGCCTGGCTGGCCTCGGGCACGCCGATGCCCACCGCCAGTTCACGCGCCTGGGCTTCCGTCAGGCCCACCAGCGGGTCGACGAAGACCTTGAGGATCTTCTCCGGCGTGGCGTGCGCCACCTCCTCGATGTCCATGCCGCCTTCGGAGGACGCCATCAGCGCCACCTTCTGCGTCGCGCGGTCGGTGAGCGCGGCGACGTAGTACTCCTTGCGGATGTCGGCGCCTTCCTCGACCAGCAGCCGGCGCACCTTCTGGCCCTCGGGGCCGGTCTGGTGGGTGACGAGCTGCATGCCCAGGATCTGCGAGGCCAGCGTCTCGACCTCGGCCAGCGAACGTGCGAGCTTGACGCCGCCACCCTTGCCGCGCCCGCCGGCGTGGATCTGGGCCTTGACCACCCACACCGAGCCGCCGAGCTTCTGCGCCGCCTCCAGCGCTTCCTGCACCGTGAATGCCGCATAACCTCGCGGCACCGGCACCCCGTGCGCGCGCAGCAGTTCCTTGGCCTGGTATTCGTGGATCTTCATGCCTGGTGGTCCTCGTCGTGAAGTCTTGCCAGTGTGGGCCGCGCGTCTGACCCGAGCCTAACGGCGGTCAAGCCGCGGCCGCGAGCCCGTTGTCGAAGTGCGCGTGCATCAGCCGTCGCGCCGCCTCGCCGTCGCGGGCGAGGATCGCCTCGACCAGCGCACGGTGCTCGGCCAGCGACTCCTCGATGCGCCCGTGCTTGAACAGCGAGTGGTGGCGGTTGAGTTTCATGACCTTGCGCAGGTCGGTCACCACCTGGGTCGCCCAGCGGTTTCCGGCCGCGTCGAGCAGCGCCATGTGGAACTCCTCGTTGGTCGCGAAGAAGACGTCGCGATCGCCGGTCTCGGTCTCCAGCCGCGCATGCAGGCGGCGCAGGCGCTCGCGGTGGGCCTCGTCGGCGCGGGTGGCCACGGTGGCCGCGGCGTCGCTCTCCAGCAGCGCGAGCAGGTGGTAGACCTGGGCGACGTCGGCGGTGGACATCTCGGTGACGTAGGCGCCGCGGCGCACCTTCATCGTCACCAGGCCTTCGGTGGCCAGCACCTTCAGCGCCTCGCGCAGCGGCGTGCGGCTGATGCCGAACTCGGCGCACAGCTTCAGTTCGTCGATCCAGCTGCCGGGTTCGAGCCGGCGGGAGAAAATCTGCTGGCGCAGCCGTTCCGCGACTTCCTCGTAGAGGGCGCGGGGTGACAGCGGGCGGGCATCGGGGCGGTGCGGGACGTCGGCCACAGGCGAGCGGGGCAGGGTGGTCGGCGGGGCCGAGGGTGGATCTGAATTCATAATTTTGCATCACGCATCGGATGTGCCAGGTGCCTTGGTTCTAGGGAAAACCCCAAAATCGCAGCTCCGGCGTGGTGCAAGTCGTCGCCTCGCCTTCGGGTGCCGGGCCGCGAGCCGGGTCCGTTCGGTTGGCGTCGGCGAGGCTAGCGGCCATCGCCTGGGTGTCCCGCCTGCAGCGGGCGAGCGCGGGTGCTCACGAAGCCTGCGAAGGCCCGGGTGGGCGCCGAACCCGGTCTCGGGGGGGCGCCGTTAACCGACGTGTCAGGATCGTGTCGGACGCAGGAATTTATAATTATTCATGACAGCGGGCCCGGCGGCTTGCACAGCAGGAGACATCTCGATGAGCAACAGCCCCGACCCGCGCGAGAGCGGCGAGTTCGCCCCGTCGTCCCTCGAACAATGGCACAAGGCTGCCGCCAAGTCCGCGCCGGGTGGTGACGTCGAGGCGCTGAACTGGCAGACGCCCGAGGGCCTGACCGTCAAGCCGCTGTACACCGCGGCCGACACCGCCGACCTGCCCTACGCCGACACGCTGCCGGGCTTCGAGCCCTTCATCCGCGGCCCGCAGGCGACGATGTACGCGGTGCGCCCGTGGACCATCCGCCAGTACGCCGGCTTCTCCACCGCCGAGGAGTCGAACGCCTTCTACCGCAAGGCGCTGGCCGCCGGCGGCCAGGGCGTGTCGGTGGCCTTCGACCTGGCCACGCACCGCGGTTACGACAGCGACCATCCGCGCGTCACCGGCGACGTCGGCAAGGCCGGCGTGGCGATCGACTCGGTCGAGGACATGAAGATCCTGTTCGACGGCATCCCGCTGGACAAGGTCAGCGTCTCGATGACGATGAACGGCGCGGTGCTGCCGGTGCTCGCCGGTTACGTCGTCGCCGCCGAGGAGCAGGGCGTCGCCCAGGACCAGCTGTCGGGGACCATCCAGAACGACATCCTCAAGGAGTTCATGGTCCGCAACACGTACATCTATCCGCCCGAGCCTTCGATGCGGATCGTCGCGGACATCATCGAGTACACGGCACGCCAGATGCCGAAGTTCAACTCGATCTCGATCTCCGGCTACCACATGCAGGAGGCGGGTGCGAACCAGGCGCTGGAACTCGCCTTCACGCTGGCCGACGGCAAGGAGTACGTGAAGACCGCCATCGCGCGTGGCCTGGACGTCGACGAGTTCGCCGGTCGCCTGAGCTTCTTCTGGGCGATCGGGATGAACTTCTATCTCGAGATCGCCAAGATGCGCGCCGCGCGCCTGCTGTGGTGCCGCATCATGAAGGGCTTCAACGCGAAGAAGCCCAAGAGCCTGATGCTGCGCACGCACTGCCAGACCTCGGGCTGGAGCCTCACCGAGCAGGACCCGTACAACAACATCGTGCGCACGACGGTCGAGGCGATGGCCGCGGTCTTCGGCGGCACGCAGAGCCTGCACACCAACAGCTTCGACGAGGCGATCGCGCTGCCCACCGAGTTCAGCTCGCGCATCGCCCGCAACACCCAGCTGATCATCCAGGAAGAGACCCAGATCACGAAGGTTGTCGACCCGTGGGCCGGCAGCTACCTGATGGAGAAGCTGACCCAGGACATGGCCGACAAGGCCTGGGCGATCATCGAGGAAGTCGAGGCCATGGGCGGCATGACCCGCGCCGTCGACTCGGGCTGGGCCAAGCTGAAGATCGAGGCCAGCGCCGCCGAGAAGCAGGCGCGCATCGACTCCGGCCAGGACGTCATCGTCGGCGTCAACAAGTACCGCAACACCAAGCAGGACAAGGTCGAGATCCTCGAGGTCGACAACGTCAAGGTGCGCGACGCGCAGATCGCCCGCCTGACGCAGGTGCGCGCCGCACGCGACGGCGCCAAGGTGCAGGCCGCGCTGGAAGCGCTGACCGCCGCCGCGCACAGCGGCGAAGGCAACCTGCTCGGCCTGGCCATCGACGCGATGCGCGTGCGCGCCACCGTCGGCGAGGTCAGCGACGCGCTGGAGAAGGTCTACGGGCGCCACCGCGCCGACATCCAGAAGGTGACCGGGGTGTACGCAGCCGCCTACGACAGCGCCGAGGGCTGGGACAAGCTCAAGGCCGAGATCGACGAGTTCGCCGAACAGCAGGGCCGCCGCCCGCGCGTGATGATCGCCAAGCTGGGCCAGGACGGCCACGACCGCGGCGCCAAGGTCGTGGCCACGGCCTTCGCCGACCTGGGCTTCGACGTCGACATCGGCGCGCTGTTCCAGACGCCCGAGGAATGCGCGCGCCAGGCGATCGAGAACGACGTGCACGCGGTCGGCGTCAGCACGCTGGCCGCCGGCCACAAGACGCTGGTGCCGGCGATCATCAACGCGCTGAAGGCCCAGGGCGGCGACGACATCGTCGTCTTCGCCGGCGGCGTGATCCCGCAGCAGGACTACGACTTCCTCTTCGAGGCCGGCGTCAAGGGCATCTACGGCCCCGGCACGCCGATCCCGGCCAGCGCCAAGGACGTGCTCGAGCAGATCAAGAAGGCGCTGGGCTGAGCCCGTCGCCGCCGTCTCGAGAAGTCCATGCCTGACCCCGACCAGGCGCTGCTCGCGTCCTTGCTCGGCCCCGCGGGGCCGATGCAGCGGCGCGCGCTGGCCAAGACCATCACGCTGCTGGAGTCCACGCGCGCCGACCACCGCCTGCGCGCCGACGAACTCCTCAACGCCGTGCTGCCGCACACCGGGCGCGCCTTGCGCCTGGGCATCAGCGGCGTGCCCGGTGTGGGCAAGAGCACCTTCATCGAAGCGCTGGGCCTGCACCTGATCGGCCGCGGCCACCGCGTCGCGGTGCTCGCCGTCGACCCCTCGTCCAGCGTCTCCGGCGGCTCGATCCTCGGCGACAAGACGCGCATGGAGCGGCTGTCCTCCGACGAGCGCGCCTTCATCCGCCCCAGCCCGGCCGGCCGCACGCTGGGCGGCGTGGCCGAGAAGACGCGCGAGGCGATGCTGGTCTGCGAGGCCGCCGGCCACGACGTCGTCATCGTCGAGACCGTCGGCGTCGGCCAGAGCGAGACCGCGGTCGCCAACATGACCGACATGTTCGTGCTGCTGCAGCTGCCCAACGCCGGCGACGACCTGCAGGCGATCAAGAAGGGCGTGATGGAGCTGGCCGACCTGGTGGTCATCAACAAGGCCGACCTCGACCCCGACGCCGCGACGCGCGCCCGGGCCCAGATCACCAGCGCGCTGCGTTTCCTGGGGCCGCACGCCGCCGCCCCGGCGCAGGTGCTGCAGCTCAGCGCGCTGAAGGGCAGCGGGCTCGACGAATTCTGGGCCGCGGTCTCGGGCTTCAACGAGCGCCAGCGCACCAGCGGCCGGCTCGCCGCACGCCGCCGCGCGCAGGACGAAGCCTGGATGTGGGACCGCATCGAAGCCGGCCTGCGCCAGCGCTTCAAGCAACACCCGGCGGTGCGCGACGCGCTGCCGGCGATCACCGACGACGTGCTCTCCGGGCGGCTGGCCGCCTCGGTGGCGGCGCGCCGCCTGCTCGACCTGATGGACTGACCGAGGAGACAGACTTCATGCACGACATCATCGAACAACTCGAGAAGAAGCGCGCCGCCGCCCGCCTGGGCGGGGGCCAGAAGCGCATCGACTCGCAGCATGCCAAGGGCAAGCTGACGGCACGCGAGCGCATCGAGCTGCTGCTCGACGAAGGCACGTTCGAGGAATGGGACATGTTCGTCGAACACCGCTGCACGGAGTTCGGCATGGCCGGCAAGACGATCCCGGGCGACGGCGTCGTCACCGGCTACGGCATGATCAACGGCCGCCTGGTGTTCGTCTTCAGCCAGGACTTCACCGTCTTCGGCGGCGCGCTGTCGGAAGCGCACGCCGAGAAGATCTGCAAGATCATGGACCAGGCGATGAAGGTCGGTGCCCCGGTCATCGGCCTGAACGACTCGGGCGGCGCACGCATCCAGGAAGGCGTGGCCTCGCTGGGCGGTTATGCCGAGGTCTTCCAGCGCAACGTGATGGCCTCCGGCGTCGTGCCGCAGATCAGCCTGATCATGGGCCCCTGCGCCGGCGGCGCCGTGTACTCGCCGGCGATGACCGACTTCATCTTCATGGTGAAGGACAGCTCGTACATGTTCGTCACCGGCCCGGACGTCGTGAAGACCGTGACGCACGAGGAAGTCACCGCCGAGGAGCTGGGCGGCGCGATCACCCACACGACCAAGAGCGGCGTCGCCGACCTCGCCTTCGACAACGACGTCGAGGCGATCCTGATGCTGCGCCGCTTCTTCAACTACATCCCGCTGAACAACCGCGAGCGCGCCCCGGTGCGCCCCAGCGGCGACCCGGCGGAGCGCATCGACGAGTCGCTGGACACGCTGGTTCCGGACAACCCGAACAAGCCCTACGACATGAAGGAGCTGATCACGAAGGTGGTCGACGACCGCGAGTTCTTCGAGATCCAGCCCGACAACGCCAAGAACATCGTCGTCGGCTTCGGCCGCATGAACGGCGAGGCCGTCGGCATCGTCGCCAACAACCCGATGGTCCTGGCCGGCTGCCTGGACATCAAGAGCAGCATCAAGGCGGCGCGCTTCGTGCGCTTCTGCGACGCCTTCAACATCCCGGTCGTGACCTTCGTCGACGTGCCCGGCTTCATGCCCGGCACCTCGCAGGAGTACGGCGGCATCATCAAGCACGGCGCCAAGCTGCTGTACGCGTATGCCGAGTGCACGGTGCCCAAGATCACCGTCATCACGCGCAAGGCCTACGGCGGCGCCTACGACGTGATGAGCTCCAAGCACCTGCGCGGCGACGTCAACTTCGCCTGGCCCAACGCCGAGATCGCGGTGATGGGCGCCAAGGGCGCGGTCGAGATCATCTTCCGCGAAGACAAGGCCGACCCGGCCAAGCTCGCCGCGCGCGAAGCCGAATACAAGGCGCGTTTCGCCAACCCCTTCGTGGCCGGCGCCCGCGGCTACATCGACGACGTCATCCAGCCGCACGAGACGCGCAAGCGCATCTGCCGCTCGCTGGCGATGCTCAAGGACAAGAAGCTGGAAAACCCGTGGCGCAAGCACGGGAACATCCCTCTTTGATGCATTCCTCCCTCTCCCGCGGCTGCGGGAGAGGGCAGGGGGTGAGGGTGACCGCGTACCAAG
>NZ_AEWG01000080.1 GCF_000190375.1 Rubrivivax benzoatilyticus JA2 = ATCC BAA-35 | reverse complement strand
CGCGGCGGCGCTGCGCCAGCCTGGGACACGCTCGCCGCCTGCCCCGACTGGGTTCTGGACCTGCCGGGCAGCCGCGCCACGCTGCGGCGCCTGGGCGCGCTGTGGCATGCCGGCGCGCTGCAGCGCTGCATCGACGGCCGCCAGCTGCAGGCCGCGCAAGACTGTCTCGGCGCCGCGCTGCTGCAGGCCCTGCTGGACGCCGAGCTCCCCGGGCCGGGCGCCGCGACGCTGCCCGCCGGCGAGGCGCTGGACGAAGCCTTCACCGAATGCGGCCGTGCGCTGGCCCGCGCCGCGCTGCCCGACGCGGCGCTACGGGCCGCACTCGCACCCGCCGAGGTGGGCGCGCTGGAACGCCTGCCGCAGCAGGCTGCCGCCGCCTGGGCCGAGGCCGCCGAGCGGCTGCCGGCAGCTCTGGAGCTGCCCCGATGAGCTGGATGGCCGTGCACCTGCAGCCGCGGCTGAGCCTGGCGACCGACGCCCTGCTGCTGCCGCCGCACGAGGCCGCCGCCTTCGCCGACGCGGTGGCGCTGGCCGAGTCGCTGGCGGCCTTGCACACCGCCGAGTCCGAGCGCATCGCCGCGGCCGAACACGCCGGCCATGCCGCCGGCTTCGCCGCCGGCCGCGCCGAAGCGCTGGCCCAGGTGCAGGAGCAGGCCGCGGCGCAGCTCGCCGGGCAGGCCCAGGCCCTGCTGCACCGCCACGACGAGACGATGGCCGCGCTGGAGCAGCGCGTCGTCGCGCTGGCGCTGCTGGTGCTGCGCCGCGTCGCCGCGTCGCTGCCGGCCGACGAAGTGGTCGCCGCGCTGGCGCGGCAGGTGCTGGCCCAGGCCGACGAGTCCGGCCGCGGCGAAGGCCATGTGCTGCGCCTGCACCCGACGCTGGTCGCGCCGGTGCAGGCGCGGCTGGACGCCGAGGGCGTCGCGCTGCGCTGCCGCGCCGACGATCGCCTGGCGCCGCTGGACTGCGAGCTCGACACCCCGGGCGGGCGCCTGCTCGCCGGGCTGGAGACGCAGCTGCAGCGGGTGCAGGCCGCGCTGCAGCAGGTGGTGGCACGATGAACGCGCCGCCCGCCTGGCCCGACGCCGGCCTGCAGCGTGCGCTGGCCGAGCTGCAGCCGGTGGCCGCACGTGGCCGCGTCGTGCAGGCCGTCGGCACCATGCTGCGCGCCACCGGGCTGCCGGCGCACCTGGGCCAGCAGTGCCGCATCGTCGACCCGCGCCACCCGCAGCTCGCGCCGCTGCGCGCCGAGGTCGTCGGCCTGGCCGACGGCTGCGCGATGCTGGCGCCCCTGGGCGAGCTGCGCGGCGTCGCGCTGGGCGCCGAGGTCGAGCTGCTGGAGCAGCAGGCGCGTGTGCCCTGCGGCCGCGGGCTGCTGGGCCGCGTGCTCGACGCCTTCGGCGAGCCGCTGGACGGCCGGTCGCTGCCGCCCGGCCTGGCCGGCTGGCCGCTGCGCAACGCCAGCCCCAACCCGCTGGCCCGGCGCCCGGTCGACCAGGCGCTGGCCACCGGCGTGCGCGCCATCGACCTCGCGCTGACCGTCGGCGTCGGCCAGCGCGTCGGCGTCTTCGCGATGGCCGGCGGCGGCAAGAGCACGCTGCTGGCGATGCTGGCGCGCGGCGCGCAGGCCGACCTGAACGTCATCGCGCTGGTCGGCGAACGCGGCCGCGAGGTACGCGAGTTCATCGACGACAGCCTGGGCGCCGAAGGTCTGGCGCGTTCGGTCGTCGTCGTCGCGACCTCCGACCGCCCGGCGATGGAACGCGCGCGCGCCGCCGAGACCGCGACCGCCATCGCCGAAGGTTTTCGGGCCGGCGGCGCTCACGTGCTGCTGATGATGGACAGCGTCACGCGCTACGCCCGCGCGCTGCGCGAGATCGGCCTGTCGGTCGGCGAGCCGGCGGTGCGCCGCGGCTACCCGCCCAGCGTCTTCGCCGAGTTGCCGCGGCTGTTCGAACGCGCCGGCCACGACGCCCAGGGCGCGATCACCGCCTTCTACACCGTGCTCGCCGAGGACGAGGACGGCAGCGACCCGGTGGCCGAAGAGGTGCGCTCCATCCTCGACGGCCACGTCGTGCTGAGCCGCGCGCTGGGTGCCGCCGGCCACTACCCGGCGATCGACCTGCTGGCCAGCGCCAGCCGCGTCTTCCCGCGTGTGACCGCCGCCGCGCACCAGGCCGCGGCGCGCGAGCTGCGAGCGCTGCTCGCGCGCCACGCCGAGATCCGCTTCCTGCTGCAGGTGGGCGAATACCAGGCCGGCAGCGACGCGCTCGCCGACCGCGCGATCGAGCGCATGCCGCGGCTCGAAGCGCTGCTGCGCCAGGCGCCCGACGAGCACACGCCGCCCGCCGAGGCGCTGGCCCGGCTGCAGGAGGTGCTGGCATGAACGACGAACGCCAACGCCGCGAGCAGGCGCGCCAGCTGCAGCGGCTGCGGGCGCTGCGCGCCGAACGTGCGCAGCGCGAACGCGCCGAGGCGCAGCGCGCCCAGCAGCAGGCGCTGGCCGCGGTGCGCGCCGCCGAAGCCGAGTTCGACGCCCGCCGCCAGGCACTGAAGGCGCTGCTGGCCGCGCGCAACGGCGGCGCCGTCGCGCCCCGCTGGCAGGCCTGCGCCGAAGCCCGGAGCGCAGCGCTGGACGAAGCCGCCGAACGCGCCGAGTACACGCTGCTCGACGAGCAGGAGGCGCTGGACGCGGCCGACCGCCGGCTCGACCGCGCCCGCGCCGCCTGGCGCGAGGCGCTGTCGCGGCGCCAGGCCGCCGACGAAGCCGGCCGCGACGCGCTGGCCGCCTGGCGGCGCGCGCTCGAAGCCGCCGCCGAACGCGAAGACCCCGCGCCCCGTATCCAGACCCCTTCGTTTCTTCCGGGAGCCCCACGATGACCCCACGTCCTGCCCGCACCGTCTATCTGGTCGACGACAACGCCGAGTTCCGCAGCAGCGCCCAGTGGTGGCTCAGCGGCGCCGGCTACCGCGTGCACGACTTCGGCGATGCGCAGACGGCGCTGGACGCGCTGGACCGCCTGGCCGCCGAGCGCCCCGACGAGCTGCACCGCGCCTGCCTGCTGCTGGACGTGCGCATGCCGGGCCTGAGCGGCCTGGACCTGCACGACCGCCTGGCCGACCGCGGCCTGACGCTGCGCCTGGACCCGGCGGCCGAGCCGCCCGCCGCGCCGCCGGCGGCGCCGCCGCTGCCGGTGGTCTACATGACCGGCCACGGCGACGTGCCGCTGGCCGTGGCCGCGATGCAGAAGGGTGCGGTGACGATGCTCGAGAAGCCGTTCGCCGACGACGCGCTGGAGCAGGCGCTGGAGCGTGCCTTCGCGCTCGCCGAGTCGGCCTGGGCGCGGTGCCAGGTGGCCGCGCTGTTCGCGCTGCCGCCGGGCGACGGCGCCGTGCCGCCGCCGACGCCGCGCCTGCCCGAGCCCGACCCGGCCGAGACCGGCCGGCGCGAGTACCAGCGCCGGCTGGAGTCGCTGTCGCCGCGCCAGCGCCAGGTGCTGCAGGGCATCGTCGCCGGCAAGCTGAGCAAGCAGATCGCCTGGGAGATCGGGCTCAGCGGCAAGACGGTGGAGTTCCACCGCAAGTGCCTGATGGAGCGCATGCAGGCACGCAACGCGATGCACCTGCTGCGCATGGCGGTGTCGCGCAGCGTCGACGTCGCGGACACGCTGGTGGCCTGAGGCGCCGGGGCCGTGCGCCCCGCTCCTGCGATGCAGAAGCCGCTGGCATGCGGCAGGACCAAACCCGCGTCACTCGAGGTAGAGCCCCTGCGGTCCCAGCCGAAGGCCCGCCGGATCGACTCCCAGCAAAGCCCGCAGGTTCGCTTCGCCGGCGGCGCGCATATTGGCTTCGACGCCAGGATCTGGCGTCCGCTTCAATGCCACCTGGGTGGCGGCCAGGAACATGCCCAAGGTCGCCAGCTGGTAATAAAGATCCTGGCGATCCGCCTCGGGGACACGCGCGAAGCCCTCGTTGCCGCTCAGAACAGTCCGCATTTGCCGGACCAGCGGCCCGAACTGGCGGTCAGGAAAGTCGGCATTGCGATACGCCATCAAGGAGCCTGCCAACATCGCGGCCACTGCACCGGCCGTGTCGCCACTCACCAGACCGAACCGTGACTCGATGTCGGCCTAGCGCCGAGAAAGGTCGTCGAACAGTTGCAAAGCCGCAGAGCGTTGCGCGACTGGGTAACTTGCAGCGAGCTTGGCGAGGCTGGCACGTCGAACCTGTTCAGACGGCCGCAGCACTGTGGTAGACCCGGCGACGGGCTGTTCGGCGGCCGAGGTCTGCTTCAGACCGCGGGCCAGACCTTCCTCATCCCCGGCCTGGCCCGTCGCTCTTTTCATCAGCAGCGAGTAATTGAGCCGACCGATCACCAAGTTGTTGGCATTCATCGCTCCGATCAGGGTCCAGCTGGGAATCGACCCCATGGTCGTCTGGGCCTGGGCTGACGGCTGGGCCAGCAAAAGCACGACGGAGATAAGAGCAAGCAGAGCAGGCTTGGAAATAGTGCTCAACCAACGGGGTCGTTGACCAGCGTCTGCGTCTGGTCGCCGGTGGAAAAGAGTGTTGGACACCGGCGCGGAGAAACGAGGCATGAGGCTGCTGTCAGGCATTGTTCTGTCTCCCTGGAGTGGCTGAACAGGCACACGCCGGCCACCCGCCTGACGGGGCGGGCTGCCACCGGCGTCACGGATCAGTCGAGTTGCAGCCCGCCCGGCCCGAAGGAGACGCGCTCGGCGTCGGCCTTGAAGAACTGGCGCAGATAACCCCGCGCGGCCTCGCGCAGGCGCTGCTCGGTGGCGGCGTCGGGCTGCTGCTGCAAGGCCATCTGCGTGCCGGCCATCAGCATGCCGAGGATGGCCATCTGCTCGTACATCTCGCGCCGGTCGAGCATCGGCGCGTCGGCGAGTTCGGGCTGGGCCGCCAGCAGCGAACGCATCTGCGCCACCACCGGCGGGAAACGCTCGTCAGGGAACGAGCGGTTGTGCAGCCCCATCCAGCTGGCGACGAGGAACGACGCGAGCGCGCCGCCCAGGTCGCCGTGCGGGATGTCGAACTGCTTCTCGATGCCGCGGTAGCGCACCAGCAGGTCCTCGAACAAGGCCTTCGCCTTCGCCTGCTGGCCCGCCGGGTAATGCGCCGCGAGCTTGGCCGGCATCGTCGCCGGGCCGCGCGTGGGCACCAGAAGCGCCGCGGCCGAGTCGGGCTCGCGCGCGGCTTTCGTCGCCGCCCGCAGGCGCTGCGGCGTGTGCAGGTCGTTGACCAGCGTCTGCGTCAGGTAGCTGGTAGACAGGAAGTTGGACATCGGCGCGCCGTAGTAGGCGTAGTCCGGGCTGTAGTACTGCGCGGCGGCGGGGGCAGCAGCAAGCGCCGCCACCCACGCCAGAACCACTCCGGCCCGCCAGGCCGCCGAGCCAAAGCGTGGCGCATCGCCAACCACCTTCGAGGCCCGCGCGCGGGCACGCTCGTGAAACATCGACACGCTCCTTGACGGAACCGGGAAGGCCGGGGCCGCCCTCACGACCGGTCCAGGGTTCAGTTCACTATCAGTCCCTCGGGGCCGAGTTGCACGCGCTCGGCGTCGACCGCCAGGAACTGTTCGAGATAGCGCTTGGCCGCCTGTCTGAGGTTCGCCGCCGCGACACGGTCGGGCCGGCGGTCCAGCGCCATCCGGGTCGTGGCCATGAACATGCCGAGGATCGCCAACTGCTCGTAGGTGTCCTGGCGGGCCGGGGCGGCGGCCTCGCGCAGCTGCGGCAACGAAGCGAGGATCCGGCGCGACTGATCGACGAGCGGCGGGAAGTCGCGGTCCGGAAAGGGCTCGCCTCGATACGCCATCCAGCTGCCGGCGATGGAGGCGGCCACGGCGCCGGCCAGGTCACGAGGCGGGATGCCGAACTGGCGTTCGATGCCGTGGTAGCCCGTCAGCAACTCGGCGAAGAAACGTTCGGCTTCGGCCCTGGCCTCGGACGGATAACTTTGCGACAGCTGGCGCGGCATCCTGCTGGGGCCATCGGGCACCACGGTCGAGACCTGAGCCGCTCGTTTGCTGTCCGCGGCAGGCCGCGCGCCGGGCACCGAGGCCTGCAGGATCTGCTGGTTCAGCACGCCGCCGGTGATCATCAGCGGCGTGCCGGTGTAGGTCGGGATGTGGATCTGCGCCGCCACGGGCGCACAGCACAGCACCGAGACGAAGGCCAAGGCCCACGAAGCCCGTGTCCATCCCGGGCACGAGCGTGCGCGCCTCATCGTGTCCAGCCCCGCAGGTCGCAGCCCAGCACCTTGCGCCGCCCGTCTGCACCGGTGACGGTGAACGAAGCCGCCGCCGCGCCGACGCGGCGCGAGGTCGCCGGCGCGACGTAGAGGTCGCAACTGCCGATCGGGATGCCCGAGCAGCCGGTCGAGGTGCAGGCGTTGGCCGGGTCCATGTCGAACGCGAAGAAGGCGCCATCGGGAGACCAGACCCCGTACGAGCTCAGTCCGGTGTCGGTCAGCTGCTCGAGGCCGCTGCCGTCGATCGCGGAGATCCAGAGGTCGGTCGACCTGATGCCGCCATCCTCCCACAGCACGTTCCAGCGCGTGATGATGCGCTGTCCCGCGGGGTCGACCCAGAGGCCCGCCGGCGTGCGGCCGCTGACGCTCAGTTGTGCGACCGCGGTGTCCGGCAGCGCCGGCGTGCCGATGCGCAGGCGGCCGTCGGCGCCGAGGTGGAGCACACGTCCATCAGGCAGCCAGTCGGCCGCCGCATGGACACCCGGATAACTGGCCAGCGTGACGCGGCCGTTGAAGTCGATCGCGATCAGCTCGACCTGATCCGAACCGACGCCCCCGGCGGTCGGCGACCAGGTGAGGATCATGCGGCCCAGTTGCCCGGGCGATGGCCGCACGCGCCGGACGTAGCCGTCGAAGGTGGCGGCGTCGACGCGCTGCCCGTCGCGGGTGTAGATCGACACCGTCGAGAAGTCGTCGTCCAGGTCGTACTCGTAGGTGATGAAGTGCTGGCCGTCAGGCGTCGGCACGGCGGTCTCGACTCCGGAGACACGGACCGTCTTCGCCCCCGCCAAGTCGGAGACCTGCAGGCCGTTCACCGCGTCCAGGCCGAAGAAGTCGTGCCACAGCAGGCCCGACGTGGTGACCTCGCCGCCGGAGCCGTTGTCGGGGTCGTTCCCGCCGCCGCCTCCTCCGCCGCCACCGCAGCTGGCGAGGTGCAGAAGCGCCGCCACGGCGACGCCGCCCAGTGCGTAACGCAGGCGTCCAAGACCCTGAGACGCCTTCCGCCATTCACGGCTATCGCTCATCCGATGTCCTCGCGGGTTCCGGTTGATCGAACTGAGTCCGATGCCAGAGCGCGGCTGGCCCCAGCGACCGGCTGCTGCCGGCGGTCCCCTGCCGCGGAGCGGAGGCGACCGGGTGCCGCACCGTCTCAGCGCGTCCAGCCGAGCAGTTCGCAACCCAGCGTGTGGTCACGGGCGCTGCTGCTGCGGTTGCGGACCTTGAACATCGCCGCGGCGCCGGGCGCTGCCGGCAGCGGGTTCAGGTTGCGGCCGCTGGCCGGCGCGTACCAGATCTCGCAGGTGCCCATGCACGCCGAGCCGCTGCACACCGTCCCGGTATCGACGTCGAAGGCGACACGCTCGCCGTCAGGCGACCAGCGTCCATAGGACGTCAGGCCGGTGGCGGTGAGCCGCTCGAGCGCGCTGCCGTCAACGCCGCCGACCCACAGGTCCAGGTCGTCGACGTTGCCGGCGCCGGTGTAGGACACCAGCGTGACCAGGTAGCGCAGGCCCAGCGGGTCGACGGCGAGATCGACGAGGCTGCGGCCACCGAGGTTCAGCTTCGCCACCGTGCTGCGGCTGCCGCCGACCTGGCCGACCGACAGCGTGCCGTCGGCGGCCAAGTGCAGGTAGCGCCCGTCGGGCAGCCAGTCGACGACGGTGCCGACACCCGAGATGCGGTCGAGCTCGCGCAGGTTGGCCAGATCGACGAAGACGTAGTCGGTGGCGCTCAGCGAACTGGTGTAGTCCTCGGCCTGCGACACCAGCAGCACCGCCTTGTCGGCCGGCGACGGTCGCAGGTCGGCCGCGTAGCCGCTGATCACGGCCGAGTACAGCGTCGTGCCGTCGCTGGTGCGCTTGATGCGCAGCACGGTGTCGCCGTCGCGCTCGTCGTCGTAGTTGTAGATGGCGTACTGCGAGCCGTCGGGCCAGGGGCGGGCCACCTTGTCGGCGTCGACCAGCGTCGGCGCGGCGCCGCCCAGGTCGGCGATCTGGGTGCCGTCGAGTAAGTCCAGCGCGTAGTTGCTGTGCCAGAGGCGGCCGGAGAGTTCGGACGTGCCACCGGATCCACCGGAGCCGCTGTCGTCGTCGCCTCCCCCTCCGCCGCCGCCACCGCCGCAGGCGGCCAGCGCGGCCGTCAGGAGCACGGCGATCGCCAGGCGCCAACGGGCGCACCATGAGCGTCCGGTCGACGCGGAGAAACGAGGCGTGAGGACGCTGTCAGACATCTTTGGGTCTCCCTGGGTATCAATAACGGGGTATGGGCGACGGGGGCGGCGTGTAACAGAGAAGCAGCGGCAAAATAGTTGACCGTGCTCGTCCGCCCATCAGGCGTCTGCATGGAAGGCGCTCCCGGCCCCGCTCCGCTGCGGGATGGCCAGTCCGACACCGGCAGCAACGCACCCCACGGCCACGGTCAAGGACTCGTCCTCCGGGGTTCGAACATCCCGCCGCCGACGAGCCATTGCTCATTCCAGGGACAGCCCCTTGGGACCGAGACTCACGCGGTCGGCGTCCACTGAGAGAAACTGCTCAAGATAGTCTTTGGCCGCCTGGCGGACTTTCGCTGCCGTGGCGCGGTCTGGTTGCCGGTCGAGCGCCATCTGCGTCGTGGCCATGAACATGCCAAGGATCGCCAACTGTTCGTAGGTCTCCTGGCGGGCCGGGGCGGTGGCCTCGCGCAACTGCGGCAACGAAGCGAGTATCCGGCGCGACTGCTCAACAAGCGGCGGGAAGTAGCGGTCGGGAAAGGGCCGGCCTCGATACGCCATCCAGCTTCCGGCAATGAAGGCGGCCACGGCGCCAGCCAGATCGCGGCGCGGGATCCCGAATCTTTGTTCGATGCTCTGGTAACCCGTTAGCAACTCTGCGAAGAATCGCTGGGCCTCGGACCTGGCCTCGGGCGGATAGCTTTGCGCAAGTTGGCGCGGGACCTGGCTTCGTCCTTCGGGAACGAGGGTCGAGACCGGGTCAGCCCGGTCCACGTGGGCCGACGGCCGCGCGCCGGGCACGGAGGCATGCAAGATCTGCTGGTTCAGCACACCGCCCGTAATCATCAGCGGCGTACCGGTGTAGGTCGGAATATGGATCTGGGCAACGGCCGGCCGGCAAACGAAGCTCATCGTGAGAGCGACGGCGGCCGTCGGCATGAAGTAAGTCCAGAACGACCTGTCGATGTTGCGCACCGCTTCCCTCCTCGGCTTTTTCCACTCTGACAGGTGCGGGATTCTTCTGGCCATCTGGGACAGAGTCGACCCCAAGGAACGGAAACAGAGGCAACGACTCGCGTCGCTGCCTCTGCTGCTGCGAGCTCTGGGTCTGCGCCGCGCTCAGCCCTTGCGGCCCATTGCGGTGAGCCCTTCACCGATCGACTTAATCGCGTTGGCGAAGGTGTTCTGCAGGATGCTGAACTCTTGAGACGTTGCCTGGAACAGCGACTGCGTTTCCGAGAAGGCTCGGGCGTTCTCCTGCTGCGCGTTGGTGTCGTTCTTGCCGATCTTCTTGCCCGCAGCATTGAGGTCGGCCATCTTTTGGCTCAGCTCCACCATTTGCGCAGCTTTATCGCCAGCGATCGAACCCATCGCCATGGCAATCGCCTGCAACCAGCTGCCGGTGGTCCGCTTGCCTTCCTTGCCCCTCGCTTCCTTGCTGTCCAGACCCTGACGCGCAGATTCGACGATGCTCGACGCGAGGTCCTCGACAAATTTGCCCATCCAGTCCTGGACACCCGGGTCACCGGCGACGGCAGCATCGACGTCCGGGCTGCTCGGCTTCATCTGGTTGCCCAGAGTCTCGCCCGCCAGGTTCTTCACCATCTCGCCGACGAACTTGGGCATGCCGAACTGCTGCACCAACGTGTCGATCGCCTTGTTGAAGGCCTGCCCGATGGACTGGCTCAGAAGATTGCTCAGGCTATTGGCCACAGCCAGCGGCGGGAAGGCCAGACTGACCATGTTCAGCGCCAAGCCGAGGATGTTGCCGCCACCGAAGACGTTGCTCAGAGCTCCACTCATGTTCGGAATCCTCCAGAAGTGTTGACGGGTTGCGGGTCGGGGCTCGGGTCCTGCGGCCCGCTCCCGCGGCATCGGTGCAAGGCTCGTGTGATGCCGTACACGATGGGGCGGATTCAATCGGAGCCCCGGGCGCCGCGTAACCTGTGATCGCTCCTAGCCGGGCCGGCACCGCAGGGCGCAAGGCGCCGGCGCATCCGGTGACAGACGCACTGGGGACGATCCCAGGTGCCGGTTGCGTCGTGCTGTCGGAAGCTCGGCCCATCAAGGGAGAAAGAGCCTGCGCTCGTGCGCTCAGCCGGCACGACGACGAGGCCCACACCGATGCACGGACGTTTCCTGATCGCGCTGGCTTGCGCAAGCCTCGTCGCCGCCGGGCCGGCCCAGGCCTACTGGGGCACGGCCGACGTCGGCAACCTCGCGGCGCTGGACTTCTCGTACAAGCTCAGCCGCATCCAGATGCGCAACGCCGAGCGCGCCGGCCAGCGCGCTCGGAAGTCAACGCCGGCACCGTTGCCGACCGAGGCGCGCGCCCGCCAGACGGCCGCCCGCGAGATGGCGCAGGCCTATCCGGCCGCACAGCGCGAACAGGCCGCCGCGCTGTTCGAGACTCTGCTCACGAAGTACGGCGAGATCGAGGATCGTTTCGGCATTCGCCGCGGCGACATCGGCGGCGCGCTCGCCGCCGATGTCGCCGGCAACCTGATGGCGATGCGCCAGCAGCCTTTTCCCGACGCCCACTTCGCGGCGCTCGTGCGCCAGATGCGCGAAGCCATCGCAAGCGACCCGGCCTACCGGCGCTTGGACCCGGTGGAGCTGCGCCGCAGCTACGAACAGCTGGCCATCGTCGGCATGTTCATGGCCGCCACGCAGATGGCCCTGGCGCAGCAGCCCGACGACGGCCTGCGCGAACGCAGCGTCACGGCCGCGCGCCGCTACCTCGCGACGGTGATCCCCGGCGACCTGGACCGCCTGCAGATCACGGCCGACGGTCTGTCCCAACGTTGAACGACCCCGTCGTGCCCATGCCGCTTTCCCCCCGACGATGGCTAGCGCACGCCGCCGCCTGCCCGCGGCCTGCATCCCTGAACGAACGACACCGAACGATGGCCAACGGAACCAGAACATACGGGTGCATTCTTCGCTGGGCGCTCGGCGCCACCCTCATCGCCATGGCCGGCTTGGCCGCCTGCGGAGACGGCGCAGGCTCTCACGACGGCGCCAACAGCGGAGGCGGCGGCGGAGGCGAGGCGGCGTCGGGTCACTTGTGGCACAACTTCTTCCCGCTCGGCGACGGCACGGGTCTGTACGTGTCGTCGCCGGACGGCGCGCGCACTCGGCACATCGATGAGGCCAAGGACGCGGTGCCGACGCCCGACGGTTCGCACTACGTGACACTCGAGCACGACCTCAGCGCCGACACCAGCCAAGTCTCGATCAAGTCGAACTCGGACGGCCGCGTCGTGCACCAGGCCGTGCTCAACGGCTACGTCAGCAAGGTCCGCCCGTCTCCCCTGCGGTTGGGCGACCTGCTGCTGGTGTGGGCGAGCAGCGCCATCGCGGGCGACGGCGTCGTCACGGCGATCGACTTGCCGGCGCGGCGGACCTTGCAGCGATGGCCCACCCGCGCCGCGGCCGACTGGCTGCCCGACGGCCGCGTGATCTCCGCGGAACCCACCGGCGCCGTCCACGTCGCCATCGTGGGCCAGCAGGACAGCGCTGTCGGCACACTGTCGGTGCCGGGGTGGACGCTGCGCGGACTGTGGAGCGACCCAACCGGCAGCCGCATCGTCACCCGCTGGATGCGCTTCAACGCCAGCGGCGATCCGGCGGAGACCGATCTGTGGATTGCCGGCGCCGACGGGACCGGACTCCAACGGCTGACCCGAACGGGCCTGACGTCCTACGCGGTGTGGGCGCCCGACGACCGGTCTTTCGCCTTCGACTGGGACCCGGCCAACGTGTGCACCGGGACCGCCTGCGTCGGTGCCGGCGGCTGCGAACTGCACACGGCGCCGGCGACCGCGCGCGAGGTCACCCTTGATCACGCGTCGGTCCGACCGATCGCCGTCACCGACGACGAGGGCCAGGCGGCGACGCTCGGCTGCGACCTTCTAGGGTGGACGCGCTGAGCGCGCAGGTACCTCAAGCGACGCCGTCCACGGCACCGCTGTCTTCCGGGCACGCGCTGTGGCTTTTCGCACGACTGACACCCGAGACGACGAACCTCGGGCCCGGCAGAAGGCGGCTCGCCGCGAGCCCCTAGGACGCCAGACATGAGGAAGCAAATGGACTCTCTCAGCCGCGTGATCGGATGGGCGCTGGCCGCGGCTGCCTTGGTGGCGGCCGGTCTGGCCGCCCGATGGGCAGGCTTTCGCCTTCCATCAAGACAGGGCAAACGCCTGCACCGGAACGCGGTTACCAGCGCCGGAGGCAGTCGGAACATCCTCGGTCCCGGGCGGAACAGCGTCACATGAGCCTTCGAGCACTGGGTCACGCGCTATGCGCAGCCACCCTCTTCGTGGCCCAGTCCGCCCACGCCTACTGGTGCTGCTACGGCCTGGACAACCTCGCCGGGCTGGACTTCCAGTACCGGATGAACCGCATCCAGATGCAGCTCGTCGAGCAGTCCGCGAAGGCTAGGACCAAGACCCCGGCACCGCTGCCAACCGTCGAGCGCGCCAGCACGACGGCCGCCCGCGAGATGGCGCAGGCCTATCCAGCAGCACAGCGCGAACAGGCCGCACGAACCTTCGAGACACTGCTCGCGAAGTACCGGGAGATCGAGGATCGTTTCGGCATTCGCCGCGGCGACATCGGTGGCGCGCTCGCCGCCTTCATCGCCGGCAACCTGATGGCGATGCGCCAGCAGCCTTTTCCCGACGCCCACTTCGCGGCACTCGTGCGCCAGATGCGCGAAGCCGTCGCAAGCGACCCGGCCTACCGGCGCCTGGACCCGATGGAGCTGCGCCGCAGCTACGAACAGCTGGCCATCGTCGGCATGTTCATGGCCGCCACGCAGATGGCCCTGGCGCAGCAGCCCGACGACGGCCTGCGCGAACGCAGCGTCGCCGCCGCACGCCGCTACCTCGCGACGGTGATCCCGGGCGACCTGGACCGCCTGCAGATCACGGCCGACGGTCTGTCCCAGCGTTGAACGACCCCGTCATGCCCATGCCGCTTTCCCCCCGACGATGGCTCGCGTACGCCGCCGCCTGCCTCGTGCTGGCCTGGCCGGCTTTCGCGGCCGCCTACGGCCCGATGTACAACATCGGCAACCTCGGCGTGCTGGACTCGTCCTGGTACTACCAGTCGATCCAGTACCGCATCGTCGAGAACGCACGCCAGCGCAATGCGGCCGCCAAGGCCGCCGACACGCCGCCCGCACCCAGCCGCGACGCCGTCGTCAACCTCGTCACCCGGGCCGACGGTCCGACCCGGGTCCCCAGCCTGCTGGCCGCCGGCTACCCGCCCGCCGGGCGGGCGCAGGCCGAGTCGACGTTCGCGACGCTGCTGCGGTCCTATGGCGACATCGAACGCCGCTTCGGCATCGAGCCGGGCGACCTCGGCGGCGCCGCCGCGGCCTTCGTCGCCGGCTGCTGGATGGCGATGCGCGGCGAGGACTTCCCCGACCGCCATTTCGCCACCCTGGTCGCGCAGATGCGCCGGGTGATGGCCTCGCAGCCGGGCTTCGCCTCGGTGCCGGCGCGCGAGCGGCGCGAAGCCTACGAACAGCTGGCCATCATCGGCATATTCATGGCGACGACGCAGATGGGGCTGAAGACCAAGCCCGACGCCGCACTCGCGAAAAGCAGCCGCGACGCGGCGCGAGGCTATCTGCAGCAGTTCCTGAAGGGCGACGTCGATCGGCTGACGCTGGGCGACGACGGCCTGGCGCTGCGCTGACGGCCTCCCCCTGGTCACGATCCCAGGTGGCGAGCGCGACGCCGCCTGCCTAAGCTGAGCCGCGATCGGAGGACCGCCCATGAACGACATCGGCCGCCAACCCGCACGCGCACCGTCCCCGCCGCCCTCGCCGGTGGTGGACACGGCGCTGCGCCGGCTCGACCGCCTGCTCGACGCCTCGGGCCTGGGCTGGGTCAGCCGCGACGAGGTACGCGAGGCCACCGAGCTGATCGGGGCGCTGCCGGCGCACGACGCCGACGCCGTCGTCGACCGCATGGCCGCCACGGGCCGGCTGGACCGGCTGGCGCAGGAGGTGATGGACCGCTCCTGGGTCGGCCCCGGCCTGACGGCCGACCAGCGTGCCGACTTCTTCCAGGCCATGGCGCAAGACCTGGACGGCGACTCGCTGGCCGCGCTGTCGCAGGCCCTGGCCGGCACCGAGGCGGCCAGCGGCGGCTTCGAGCCGGTGACCGAGCTGGGCACGGCGGTGGCCCGCCACGCCTCGCCACAAGCCAAGCTGGCCTACGTGCAGGCGCTGGCCGGCCGGACGACCGACAAGCCTCAGCATGCGGTCGGCGGCCTGCTGGAGTTCGACGGTCAGCGCCGCCTGGGCGACGCCGAGGCGCGCGCCATCGCCTCGGTCGTCGCGTCCTTCGGCGACGACCCGGCCTCGGCGCGGGCCGCTTTCGAGACCCTGGCGCGCGAGCCCGGTGCACTCGACGCCGTGATGCTCGCCGCCACCGACACCGAGCAGGACTGGGGCCTGATCAACGGCTGGCACACGGCGAAGTCGGACCACGGCACGTTCCGCGCGCTGATGCAGACCGCCGCGCGCATGGAACAAGGCTTCGCCGGCGGTGCCGACGGCGCCACCGTGCGCGCACTGGGCGACCGCGTGTTCGACGCCGCGGTACGCGCCGTCGCCCCGGGCGACGTGCAGGCCGCCGACCTGGTGTTCCGCGCCACGCCGATGGACGCGCATGCCACGCGCATGGCCGAGCTGTCGCAGGCCGTCTACGACCGCAGCAGCGCACCGGCCGGCGCCACGCGTCTGGGCGACGCGCAGCTGCAGGCGCTGGGGCTGGACCCGGCGCTGCTGCACAAGCCGGCGATCGGCTTCGAGGCGGCGCTGTTCCGCCTGGACGACGGCGGCTGGGTGCTGGCCTTCCGCGGCACCGACGACTGGGCGCTCGCGCGCGCGGGCGATGCCGACGACAACCTCGCGCAGGGCCTTGGGCTGGGCTCGCTGCAGCACTCCGCGGCGGCGATCGCGGCGATGGAGGTGGCGCGCGTCGTGCCCGCCGGCCGCCTGGAGACCACCGGCCACTCGCTGGGCGGCGGCCTGGCGGCCACGGCCGCCGGGCGCGCCGGCGTGCCGGCCACGACCTTCAACGCCGCCGGCGTCGCCGACGAGACGCGTGAAGGTTATTCGCTGCACTTCGCCGACGGCCAGGTCACCAACTACCGCACGACGGGTGACATCATGAGCTTCCTGAACGGAGGCGCGGTGCCGACACGTTATGCCGACGCGCTGGGGCTGGACCGGCTGCGCCAGTTCCCGGCGTCGGTCGGCCGCTCCGTGGACCTGGGCAACCCGCTGGCGCGCATTTACCTCGGCGCGCGCCTGGACAGCTGGAACCCGGGCACGATCGCCGAGGGAGGCCGGTTCGGCACGCAACAACATGGTTTGGCGGAAGTCCTGCGGCATCGTGCGCCGGCGCCCTAGCGGCGTCGGCGTGGTGCTGGCCACGGGCCTCGCGGCCCTGGGTTTCGCCGCCTGCTCGCCGGCCGCCGCACCGAAGGAGGAACCCGTGTCCATCGACGTCTCCGCCGTCTTCGGCGCCACCGACCAACGCGAGCGCGCCCTGGCCCGTTTCGCCGACGAGCCCAGCCGCCGTTTCCTGCGCCTGGCCGAAAGCGGCGACCTGGCCGCGATGACGGCCCAGGTGCGCGCGGGCTACGCCGTCGACACGCCCGGCGAGCAGGGCGTGACGCCGCTGCTGGCCTACGTCGCCTACGTGCGCCCGGTGCGTGCCGACGTCGTCGCCCACCTGCTGGCGCTGGGCGCCGACCCGACACGCACGCTGACCAACGGCATGTCGCTGCTCAACGCCGCCGCGCGTGTGCGCGACCCGCAGCTGCTGCCGGTGCTGCTGAAGGCCGGCGTGTCGCCCGATGCGCGGCTGCCGGTGCAGGGCGAGACCTTTCTGTCGCTGGCGATCCGCGAAGGCAACACCGATCTCGCGCTGGCGCTGCTGCAGGCCGGCGCACGTGCCGACCTGCCGACCGCCGACGGCAGCCTGCCGCTGCTGCTGGCCACCGGCATGGGCAACTGGATCGTCGCCGACGCGCTGCTGCAGGCCGGCGCACGCATCGACCCGCCGCGCCTGGCGCACGCGCTGAAACTGAACCCGCCGGCCGCCGACACGGCGCAGGGCCGCGCACACGCCGCGGTGGCGGCGCGGCTGTCGCGCTGACCCTGGGATCGGCCCCAGCCTGGGAGCGCTCCCGGCTGGCGGCGCGGTCGCCCGCGGCATCGAATCGGGCTTCAGCCGCAGGAGAGCCGCCCGATGAACGCCACCGATTCCGTCTCGCGCAGCGATGCCGCCGGCAGCGCGTCGCGCCCCGAAACCTCCAGCCCGGCACGCGAGCTGATCGGCGCGGCGCGCGACCCGCGCAGCGGCAGCCTGGACACCGCGCGCCTCGGCGCCTGGGTCGCCGACGCCGCGCGCCAGGATCCGGGCCGCGCCGCCCAGGCCTATGCGGCGATCGAGGACGAGCTGACGGCCCAGGGCCGGGTCGGCGAGCTCGCACGCTTGAACGCCGACGTCGTCGCCGCCGCCGGCGGCGGGCTGCAGGCCCCCGGCGGCCTCTGGGGCGCCGGCCAGGGCATGCTGCAGGCCGGGCGGCAGGTGCTGGTCGACAACCCGATCCTCGTCAAGCAGTGGGAGTCGACGACCAGCGCCTGGACCGGGCGCGACGGTTTCACGAGCGGGCTGCGCGAGCTGCTCGACCGCAACGGCATCCGGATCTCGCCGCAGGTCAACGCGGTGCCGCCGGGCTCGCTGGCGCCGGGCGCGGGCGTGCCGGCGGCGGTGGCCAACAACACCAACGGTGCGCTGGCACGCGACGCGATCGCCGACCGCTGGCGCGCCGCCGGCTACACCACGCAGACCGAGGTGCCGGCCAACGGCGGCGCGCGCCGCGTCGACGTCGTGGTCGACATCCCGGCGGCCGATCCGCGTCAGGCCCAGCGGCTGGAGATCGAGAGCAAGGTCGGGCGTGTCGCGCTCGACGGCGACATCCGCGCCCAGGTCGCACTCGACGCCGACGCGCTGCGCGCCAACCAGGCGCTGCGGCGCTCCGGACAGTTGCTCGAAGGCGTCGGCCGCGTGGCCCGGCCGGTCGGGCTGGTGGTCGACGCGATCCAGGTCGGCCAGGCTTTCCGCGCCGACGGCAACCAGGTCGGCACGAACACCGGGCGTGCGGCCTCGGGCCTGGCCGGCGGCGCACTGGGCGGCTGGGGCGGCGCGGCCGCCGGCGCGGCGCTGGGCACGGCGATCTTTCCGGGCGTCGGCACCGTCGTGGGCGGCCTCATCGGCGGCATCGGCGGTGCGCTGGCGGGCGACGCCGCCGGCCGCGGCGTGTTCGATACAGTGCGCAGCTGGTTCTGACCCGAGGCGGGCCGCCAGCGGCCCGGACGCGCATGTTCGACTGGCTCACGCGCCGCCGCGAAGCCCGGCCGGGCGACACGCTCGGCGCACGGCTGCGCGACTACCCGCCCTACGAGGCGCCGCACGCCGGCCGCGGCTCGGCACTGCGCCCCGACCAGGCGGCGGAGAACCTCGCCTGCTTCGAACAGGTCCTGCCGCAACGGCTGCAGCAGGTCTCGGCGCTGCTGCGGGAGGTCGCCGGCATCGACACCCGGGCGGCGCTGGCCGACCCGTCGGCGCACGCCGCGGCGTTCGCCGACGAGTTGCAGCGCTGGGCACGCGCCCAGTGGCCCGCGCTGCCGGCCGAGGGTGGCCTCGCACGCTGGCTGGACAGCCGCCGCAGCGGCGACGACATCGTCTTCTCGATGCTGCTGGATGTGGCGATCCTGCTCGGCGAGTTGGTCCGCCGTGGCAACCCGGACTGGCACTGGGGCCTGGATCTGGACGCGAAGAACCTCGCCGACGGCATGCTCAGCGCACGCCGCATCGTGCTGCTGGCCGACCCGGTGGGCACGCACACGACGCCTTTCGTGCTCGACGTCGAGGACATCGTCGTGCACCGCTTCCTGCATGGCGACGACCCGGCGCAGCGCCTGCTGAACCCGCTGCGTCGTCTGGTCGAGGAAGGCCTGCGCGGCGATGCGATGGCTCACTGGCGGCAGGCCGGGCCGGCACCGCGCTGAGACCATGACGGGCTGGCTGAAGACCATTTTCGGTCCACGCGAACGCGAGGGCGCGCTGGGTGCCCGGCTGCGCCAGTACCCGCCGTTCGTGCTGCCCCACCCGGGCTCGGGCGGCGAGCTGTCGGACGACCAGGCGCGCGAGAACCTGGCGAACTGGCTGCAGCAGCGCGAGCCGCGCCTGGCGACGATCACGCGGCTGCTGCACGACGACGCCGGCCTCGACACCGCGCCGGCGCTGGCCGCGCCACGGCAGCACGCCGCCGCTCTGTGCAGCGCGCTGCAGCAATGGGCAACCGAGGCCTGGCCGGCGCTGCCGCCGCATCCGCGGCCGGCGTATTCGCACTGGCTGCACAGCCGCCGCGACGGCGACGGGCTCGTCTACTCGATGCTCGCCGACCTGGCGCTGCTGCTCGGTGAACTCGTCTGCCGCGGCAACCCGGCCTGGCGCTGGGGCGTCGACCTGGACCCGCAGAACATCGCCGACGGGCTGCTGACGGCGCGCCGCATCGTGCTGCTGGCCGACGTCGGCGGCCACCGTTTCGTGCTCGACGTCGAAGCCGTCGTCGTCGCCCGCTTTCTCGACGCCGAAGCCCCGGCGCAGCGCCTGCTCGATCCGCTGCGTCAGCTGGTCGAACGCGGGCTGCGCGGCGACGACTTCGTGGTGCTGGGCGGCAGCGGCTGAAAGCTCCGCCCGTCCCAGGTCCAGCGCCGCCCGTCGGCACAGGCGACGGTGAGGCCGCGCCGCGGCAGCGTGCAGTCGTCGCTGTCGCGCCAGCCGGGCAGCAGCGCGGCCGTGAGGTCGTTCCAGCCCGCGCCGTCGCGGCGCAGCAGCCGCGTGCGCTGCGCGTCCGGCCAGCGCTGTTGCACGGCGACGACGGCGCCGCCGTCGGCCTGGCGGAACAGCGCCGCGACATAACCCGGCCGGCCGCCGTCGCCACGCAGCGCGAGATAGCCGTTGGCGGCGTCGTCCACCTCGTACAGCGGGTGGCCGGGCTGCAGGCGCTGCAATCGTTCCAGCCGCGTCAGGTCGACGACGTCGACCGGCAACGAGGCGAAAGCCGCCGCCAGTTCGCCCTTCACCTTCGGCAGCAGCCGTTCGTAGGCCGGCGCCAGGCGGCGACGCGCCTCGGCGGCGTCGCTCACACCGTCGAGTAGCGATTCCAGCTCGGGCACGGCGCGCACGCCGTCGCCGTCGCGGCGCAGCACACGCGCGCTGTCGTGGCGCTCGCCGCCGGCCGGCGCGGCGCGGGTGTAGCGCTCGAGCAGCACGAGGTCGCGTGCGCCCTCGGGCCCGGTGGCGAAGGCGGCGCGCAGTTCGATGTCGAAGAAGGCGTCGGCCGGCTCGGGGTCGCGCAGGCGCAGCAGCCGCCAGTGCGCGGCGTCGCCGGGGCGCGGTGCCAGGTACCAGACGGCGACGCCGGCCTCGGGCTCGGGCGCGCGCCAGGCCAGCAGCCAGCCACGTTCGTGGGCGCCGAAGGGCAGCACCAACGGGCCGTGTATCAGGCGGGACCCGGCGGGCAGCAGCGTTCGCAGCGCGGCCTCGTCGGCGGCGGCCGCGGCGGGCACTTCGTAGGGGGGTCGTCAGCCGCGGCCGCGGCGGTGCCGGTCAGCACCGCGAGCAGCGCCGCGCACAGCCTTTGCAGCAGCGTCATGCGGCGACGATAGCGCCGGCCGCGGCAGCCACCGGCATCCGGTTGCAACGGCCTCAGTGGGAGGAGAACCGCGCCCAGGCCTCGGCCATGCGCGTGTCGTACTGGTTGGCGGCGTAGCCCTCGCCGTTGTAGCGCCGCGCGAAGCCGGCCCAGTCGTGGTCGCGCAGCGCCTGGTGCATCGCCGGGTCAGCCTGGATGAAGCTGACGAAGGCGTCGAGCTGGCGGCCTTCGCCCTGCTGCATCGCCTGCACGAAGCTCTCGACGTCGGCGTAGCCGGCGGCCTGGTGGTTGAAGCCCATGATCTGGAAACGGCCCCAGGAGGCCGACTCCAGCGCCGCCGTGCGGTCCAGCGCCATCGCCTGCTCCAGCCGCGGGTACTCGCCGGCGCCGCCGACGTAGAGGCTGCGGTTCCAGCGCGCGCTGGAGATGTCGGGGTGGCTGGCGTTGTAGGCGCCGCCGGTGCGGCGGCCGAAGACGTGGGCCTCGAACAGGATCTTCGGTCGCCCGTCGGCGAGGAAACCGCTGCCCGGCGCCTCGACCTGCGCGACGGCGCGGATCGCGGCGACGTCGACACCCAGCGTCGTCGCGGCGCGCTGCCAGTCGGCGTCGCTCAGCGTGCGCTGCGGTGTCGCCGCGGGAGCGGCCGGCGCCGCAGCGGCCTCGGTGCCCAGCCGCTGCGTGTCGACGAGCACGGTGCGCACGCTGTTCTGCGTGCCCAGCGCGTCGAACAGCCGGGCGTGTTCGGCCGGCGGCAGCGTCAGGCAGCCGGCCGAGCCGGTGTTGTTCTGGCCGCCGACGTGGATGTGCATGCCGTAACCGCCACGCGCGGTGCGCACGCCTTCGTCGAAGCGGCCGTCGTGGTTGGTGTCGCGCTCGGTGACCTGGTCGTTGCCGGCCATCAGCGCGCGGGCGCCGAGGAAGCTGCCGCGCGTGTGGCTGTAGGTGCCTTCGGCCAGGCGGCCCTGGTCGCCGCGGCCGTCGCCGTTGTAGTCACCGCCGACGGCGCGGCGTGCGTACGGGCCGCCGGGTTCGTACTGGCCCGAGGGGTCGGTGTTGGCGCGCAGCTCGACGGCGTGGCGCGTGCCGTCGGCGCCCTGCCAGAGCACGACCATGCGGTCGTCGTAGACGCCGCGGCCTTCGGCAGCGCGGGCGTTCGTGTCCTGGCGCAGCGCGAGGATCACGCGGCGGCCGTCGGCCAGGTCCTGGCGCGCCGCGGCGTCGCCGAAACGTTCGACCTGTGCGGCGTAGAGCTCGCAACGCGCGGCTTCGTCCAGGCCGGTGGTGTCGGGCAGACGGCCGGCGGCGAGCGCCGGCGCGGCCGGGGCGGCGGGGGTGGCTGGTGCCGCAGCGCGCGGCGCGCTGCTCGGCAGCCGCAGCACGTCGCCGGGGAAGATCAGGTTCGGGTTGGTGATGCCGTTGGCTTGCACGAGAGCGGCTACGCTGCTGCCGTGGCGCGCCGCGATCGCCGCCAGCGTGTCGCCCGGCTTCACGGTGACGCTGCGTTCGGCCGCCGGCAGCGCCAGCCATTCGCCGGGATGGATGACGTCGGGGTTGCGCAGCTGCGGGTTGGCGGCGATCAGCGCCTGCAGGTCGACGCCGTGGCGCTGCGCGATCGCCGCCAGCGTGTCGCCGCGCCGCACCTGCACGCCGGCGGCGTCGCCCGATGCGGCCGGCCGGTGGCTCGTGGCGGCGAGGCTGATGCGGGTCGTGCTGAGGTCCATGCGGGCGGCTCCTGCGGGCGATCGGATGCCGGGCATGCTCCGGCCGGCACGCGCCGCCCGCCAGTGCGGATCGCTCCTCACGGGCGCGCACCGGCTGCAGACGTTTACGTTCGCCCCGGGATCGAACCCAGGGGCGGCGGCGGGACCACGCTGCCTAGACTGCGCCGTGGCCCCCTTCCCGCCCCTGCTGCAGACGGCACGTCTTCGCCTGCGCCGCTTCACGCCCGCCGACGTGCCGGCCCTCGTCGCGATGCACCGCGAGCCGCGTGTGCGCGAGCTGCTCGTCGACGACCAGCCGCTGGACGATCCCGCCGTGGCCGCCGACTTCGTGCGCCGCATGCAGGCCTGGTATCACGATCACCCGGGGCTCGGCATCTGGCACGCCGAACGCCTGCAGCCGGCCGACGCCGCGGCGCTGGCCGAAGCCCGGGCGGCCGTCGCCGCCGGCGAACTCGACGCCGCGGCGCTGGCCTGGCTGGACCGCCCGGACTGGCAGTTCTGCGGCTGGTTCAACCTGATGCCGATGAGCGGCCAGCCGCCGCGCATCGAACTCGGCTGCCGGCTGCGCCCCGAGGCCTGGGGCGGCGGGCTGGCGCTCGAAGGCGGCGAAGCGCTGCTGGCCCAGGCTTTCGGCCCGCTGGCACTGGGCGAGGTCTGGGCCGTCTGCCACCCGCAGCACCGCTCGGTCGACGTGGTGCTGCGCACGCTGGGTTTCGACGCGCTGGGCACGGCGGCTTACGACGGCCGGCCGGCCGCGCACTACCGGCTGGACCGCGCCGGCTGGCAGGCGGCGCAGCGCCACGGCTTGCGCGAGCGCCGGCGCCACGCCGTCGCGGCGGTTCGTGCGCTCGCCGCCTGATCGTGCAGACGATGAACACCCCCGCTGCGCCCGTGCGCCCGCCCGCAACACCCCGCAGCGACGGCGAGCCGGCGCGGCCGTCGGACGCACGCGCCGAGGACTTCGCCGCCGCGGGTGC
>NZ_AEWG01000081.1 GCF_000190375.1 Rubrivivax benzoatilyticus JA2 = ATCC BAA-35 | reverse complement strand
CGCCACGTGGTCTGCCAGCGCGAGGCCGCCGCGCCGCCCGGCGCGGGCTACACGCTGCACGGCCCGCAGGCGCTGCAGGCGGAGGATGACGCGCCGCTGCCGCCGCGCGCCGGCCCGCACGATGCGGCCTACATGGTCTACACCTCGGGCTCGACCGGCCGGCCCAAGGGCGCGATCGTGCGCCACGACGGCGCCGTCAACCACCTGTTCGCCCAGGCCCACGCGCTGGGCGAGGCGGCGGTCGCGCGGTTCCTGCAGAGCGCGCCGTCGTCGTCGGACATCTCGGTCTGGCAGTTCGCCGCGCCGCTGGCCTTCGGCGGCTGCTGCGTGGTGCTGGACGACGCCACCGACGTCGCCGCGCTGCTGCAGGCCGTGCGCCGCCACCGGCTGCAGCTCGTCGAGCTCGTGCCGGCGGTGCTGAAGTACCTCTGCGAGTACGCCGCCGCGCTGCCCGAGGCCGAACGCGCGCTGCCCAGCCTGCGCTGGATGATGGTCACCGGCGAGTCGGCGCCGGTGGCGCTGGTCAACGCCTGGCTGGCGCTGTACCCGGGCGTCCCGGTGGTCAACGCCTACGGCCCGACCGAGGCCGCCGACGACGTCGCCCAGGCCGTGCTCGCCGCGCCGCTGCCGCCGCGCCAGGCCTCGGTCAGCATCGGCCGGCCGCTGGCCAACCTGGACCTCTACGTGCTCGACGAGCGGCTGCGGCCGCTGCCGGTGGGCGCGCCGGGCGAGCTCTGCGTCGCCGGCGTCGGCGTCGGCGCCGGCTACTGGCGCCAGCCGGAGAAGACCGCCGCGGCCTTCGTGCCCAACCCCTTCGACGGCGCCGCCGGGCCGGTGATCTACCGCACCGGCGACCTCGCGCGCTGGCGCGACGACGGCACGCTCGAATGCGGCGGCCGGCTCGACCACCAGGTGCAGATCCGCGGCCAGCGCATCGAGCTCGCCGAGATCGAGGCCCAGCTGCGCCGCCACCCGGCGCTGGCCGACGTCGTCGTGCAGGCCTTTCACGACGGCGAGGGCGATGGCCGCCTCGTCGCCTTCGTCGTGGCGCGCGCCGAAGCCGACGACGCCGCGCTGCGTGCCCACCTCGCGGCGCGGCTGCCGGCGGCGATGCTGCCGGCGGCCTTCGTGCGCCTGGACGCGCTGCCGCTGAACCCCGCCGGCAAGGTCGACCGCCGCGCGCTGCGCCCGCCCGCGGCGCCGGCCGCCCTCCGCTCCGCCGGGCGCGCCCCGGCCAGCGCG
>NZ_AEWG01000082.1 GCF_000190375.1 Rubrivivax benzoatilyticus JA2 = ATCC BAA-35 | reverse complement strand
GGCGCGGCGCCGGGCACGCTGCCGGCCGCCGCCGCGGCCGAGCCCGCCGCGCTGCGCCTCGTCGACCCCTCGCTGGCGCGCGTCGAGGCCGACACGCGGCTCAACGCCGTCATCGTGCGCGACGACCCGCAGCGCCTGCCGCAGTACCGCCAGCTGATCAGCGCGCTCGACGTCGAGCCGCAGGCGCTGGAGATCGAGGCGCGCATCGTCGACATCGACACCGACCGGCTGCGCGAGCTGGGCATCAACTGGCGGCTGTCCAGCGGGCGCTCGTCGCTGCTGTTCGGCAACGGGACGAACAGCGACACGCTGCTGTCGGGTTCGCAGCGGCCCGAGGACATCACGCCGCAGGGCAAGGGCGGCTTCCTGTCGGCCGTGCTCGGCGGCGCCGACGAGCTGGCGCTGCGCATCAACGCGCTGCAGGACCAGGGCGCGGCCAAGGTCGTGTCCAGCCCGCAGGTGCTGACGCTGTCGGACGTCGAGGCGGTGTTCGACACCAGCCGCACCTTCTACGTGCGCGTCGCCGGGCGCGAGGACGTCGACCTGTTCTCGGTGTCGGCGGGCACCACGCTGCGCGTCACGCCGCACGTCTTCCGCGACGAGCACGGCGTGCGCATCAAGCTGCTGGTGGCGATCGAGGACGGCGCGCTGTCGCAGCAGCAGGTCGACCAGATCCCGGTCGTCGAGCGCGCCTCGATCAACACCCAGGCGCTGATCTTCGAGGGCGAGAGCCTGCTCGTCGGCGGCCTCACGCGCGAAGCCAGCAGCAACGGCGTCACCAAGGTGCCCTTTCTCGGCGACATCCCGGTGCTGGGCAACCTGTTCAAGAGCAGCGTCGACAGCCTGCGCCGCACCGAACGCCTGTTCCTGATCTCGCCGCGCCTGGTGCCGGCGCGGCGTGTCGCCGCCACTGCACCCGAGGGCGCCGCGCCGCCCGCCACGGAGAACCGCCGATGAACACGCCGCCCGCCCCCGCCGCCCACGAGCTGCGTGTCCTCGACGGCCCGCAGCGCGGCGCCTGCGTCGTGCTCGAGCCCGGCCGCGCCTACCGCGTCGGCCGGCGCTGGGGTTGCGACGTGCTGCTGCGCCCGCAGGCCGGCAACGACGGCGCCGAGCTGACGCTGACGCTGCAGCCCGACGGCCGGCTGCATCTCCAGGTGCAGGCCGGGCGCGTGCGCTGCGGCCGGCGCGAGCTGGAGCCCGGCCAGGCGCTGGCGCTGTCGGCGCTGCAGCCGCTGGAGATCGACGGCGTGCGCCTGGCCGCCGGCCCGCTGGGCAGCCCGGCGTGGGTGGCGCTTCTCGAAGGCGGCTTGCCGCCGCCGCCCGCGCCCGAACCGGCGCGCCCTGACGAACTCCGCCAGCGCCTGCACCGCTGGGGCCGCTGGCTGCGCCTGGGCGGCGCGGCGCTGGCCGCGACCTCGCTGTCGATGTTCGCGCTGGCGATGGTCGCCACGCCGGCGGCGCCGACGCCGGCGCAGCAGGCGCGCCAGGCGCAGGCCCTGCTCGCCTCGGCCGGCTTCACCGCCGTCGAGGTCGCGCCCGAGTCCGGCGGCCTGCTCGTCAAGGGTTACCTGGAGACCCAGGCCCAGCGCACACGCGCCGAGCAGTTGCTCGCCGGCCAGGGGCTGGCGGCGCGGCTGGACGTCTGGGTCAACGAGGCCATCGCGCACGCGATCGAGGACGTCTACCGCGTGCACGGCGTCAAGGCCGAGGTGCAGCCCAGCGGCGCCGGCGCGATGCGCGTGCACACCGCGCTCACCGACCCGGCGCCGCTGGCCGCCATCGAGCGCCTGGTGCGCCGCGACGTGCCCGGGCTGCACAGCCTGCAGCCCGTCAACGAGCCGCCGCAGCGCACGCCCAGCCCGGTGCCGGCGCTCGACGACCCCGGCAAACGGGTCGCCTCGATCGTCGCCGGGCCCGAACCCTATGTCGTCACGGTCGACGGCACGCGTTACTTCGTCGGCGCGATGCTGCCCACCGGACACCGCATCGAGCAGATCGACGGCAGCCGCGTCGAGCTCGAACGTGAAGGCGAGCGCTCGGCCATCGCCTTCTGATCCCCGTCCCCACCCAGGAGCCCACCATGTCGCAAACGATCCCGCCCACCTCCCTCGCCGCCAGCACCACCAGCACCGGCCAGGGCACCGGCAGCAAGTGGTACGAGCTGATGGCCGAGGCCTGGGGCAAGGCCCTGGACAGCAAGGCCACCGAGATGGAAGGCACGGCCGACCTGATCAACGGCGGTGACGACCGGCCGGCGACGATCACACAGCTGACGGCGCAGTCGCAGCAGATGGCCTTCCTGGCGCAGAGCGCGCACACCGCGATCTCGTCGGTGGGCACGGCGCTCGAGACCATGGCCCGCAAGCAGTGAGCCGCGGAGCACGCCGATGACGACGATCGCCGTCCTCCCGCCCGCCGCCGCCGCGGCGACCGGCGCCACGCCGCCGGTCCAGGCCGGCTACGGCGTCTCGCTGACCGACCTGTCGGCCTTCAACGCCTCGCTGGCACGCGCCGGGCAGCCGCTGCAGGCGCAGCCGGCGCAGGCCACCGGCGAAGGCATGAAGCTGCTGTTCCGGCCGCTGGAGCAGATCAACGGCGAGGCCGCCGCGCTGTCGCGCCACGCGCGCGTCGCGATGCAGGCCGGCGCCGACATGACGCCCGGCGAGATGGTGATGCTGACCGTGCGCTGCCAGGAGTTCCTGTTCCACAGCCAGCTCACGGCCAACGTCGCCAACCGCACCTCCGACGGGCTGCAGCAACTCTTCCGCCAGCAGGCCTGAGGCCGACGATGCCGCATCCCCCCTTCCCCGCCCGTACCCGCGCCCGGCTGCGCCGCCTGGCGCTGCTGCTGGCCGCCACCGCCGCGCTCGCCGGCTGCGGCCGCGAGGAGCTTTACGCCCAGCTCGACGAGCGCGAGGCCAACGAGATGGTCGCGCTGCTGACGCACGCCGGCATCGACGCCGCCAAGCAGCGTGTCGACGGCGGCCAGTTCGCGCTGCGTGTCGGCGGCGGCGAGTTCGCGCGGGCGGTGCAGGTGCTGCACGCCGCCGGCTACCCGCGCGAGGGCCACGAGAGCCTGGGCACGATGTTCAAGAAGGAAGGTTTCGTCACGACGCAGCTCGAGGAGCGCGCGCGTTTCATGCATGCGCTGTCGCAGGAGCTGGCCGGCACGCTGCAGAACATCGACGGCGTCGTGCTCGCGCGGGTGCATCTGGCGGTGCCCGAGAAGCGGCGCTTCGCCGAGAAGCCCGAGCCGTCGGCGGCGGCGGTGTTCCTGAAGGTGCGCCCGGGCGTCGACCTGGCACCGCAGATCGGCTCGATCAAGGCGCTGGTCGTCAACGCGATCGAGGGCCTGCCTTACGAGCAGGTGACGGTCGTCACCTTCCCGGCCGAACCCTGGCCCGGGCCGGCGGCGCCGGCCGCCGCGACGGCGCTGGACGGGCTGGGCCGGCCGCTGCTGTGGGCCGCGGCGCTGGGCGGCAGCGCGCTGGCGATCGGCGGCGG
>NZ_AEWG01000083.1 GCF_000190375.1 Rubrivivax benzoatilyticus JA2 = ATCC BAA-35 | reverse complement strand
CGAGCCGGCCACGCAGCTTGCCCAGCGACGGCGCCGCGGGCGTGTCGCCGAGCGCCGCAGCCGCGCCGCGCGCCTGCGCCAGCGCCTGGCGATAGTCGGCCGCCGCGGCCTCGTGGCCGGCCGCCACGGCACGCGCGGCGCCTTGCAGCGTCTGCACCGCCTCGGCCAGCGGCAGCAACTGCGTGGCGACAGCCAGCGCATCGCGTTCGGCCTGGGCGGCCTGCGCCTGTTCGAGCCCGGCGCGCACCAGCGCAGCGCCGGTGACGAATGCCGGCGCCAGCAGCACGGCGCAGATGACGGCGGCCTTGGCACGCAGGCGCAGCGGGCCGAACAGCCGCATGCCGGGAGACCAGAGGCCACCGGTCGACGATGTCGGGGCTCGCGGGCCGCGCGTGGACGGGACGACGGAATCAGGAAACGAGGTCATGGCAGCCGGCCGCGCGGCCGGTCGTCGGGAAAACGCCAGGAATATCGGCGAAAACCCCTAGGAAGTTAATCAGCGAAACTCAAGAAAACAGCTGAAATATCGCCCCGGAGGTCATCAAAGAGTCATGTTCAGGCGACATGAAGGGCACCAAAAGAAACCTTCAAGATATCGTCATGAAATTGCCATGAAAATCTGCGAGGAGATTCAGGCAACGACCTCGGGTTCGGCCAGCACGCCTTCGACGCGCTGCACGAAAAGCGCCGCACGGTCCTGCCCGGCGGCTTCGGCGATGCGCCCGGCGCAGTCGCCCAGCCAGCGCTCGAACGAGGCTTCGTCCTGCACCTCGCGCCAGGATTCACGCAGCTCGGCGTCGCGCCCGGCCAGCATGCGCGCCGCCAGGTCGATGGCGAACATGCGCGCCGCGGCCAGGCGCCGGCGCGCGGGCGTGGTGTCGGCCGGCGGCGGCGCGGCAGGCGCGGCGTCGGCGATCCAGCCGTCGGCGGCCAGGCGTTCGATCAACGCGCAGCCGTCCAGGCCCAGGCCGGCGGCCAGGGTCAGCAGCTCGGTTTCGCTGCGCCGGCCGTCGACGGTGATCAGCCACATGCGCCAGGCCGGCGGCATGGCGGCGCGGTCGTTCAACAAACGGCGCGACAAATCGGTCTTGCGCCAGCGGCGGCCTTTGCGTTCCATGGCGTGGGGCAGGCGGACCGGCGGAGAGCAGCCCGTGGCGCGAGTATTCCCGGCGATTCGTGTCAAATCGTGACAGCGGCAGCCTGTGGCGCGATTTCAGTTCCGGCGCCTGAAGGCCGATCACCGGGCATGACGAATGGCAGCGAGAGCCAGGCCCCAGGGAGGACATGATGAACGTCCAGATGTCCACGGTGACCGCCAGCGCCGGCAGCGGCAGTTCCGATGCCTCGCTGAAGTCGCGCATCCAGGCGCTGCTCAAGCAGATCACGACGCTGTCCAAGCAGCAGCAGGAGGTCGTGCACTCGGAGCTGCCGGCCAAGGACAAGCAGAAGCAGAGCGAGCTGCTGCAGGCGCGCATCGAGGCCGTGCAGGCGCAGCTCGCCGAGCTGTACCGCCAGCAGGCCGAGCAGGCGCAACGACGCCAGGCGCAGGGCCGCGGCGACGGGCAGGCCCGCGTCCCGGGCACCGAAGACGCCGCCGCGGCGGCACGGCCCGGCAGCAGCACCGCCACCTCGTCGCTGATCGCGGTGGCCTGACCGGGCACACGGCAAATCCCCTCGACGGGCGGCCCGCATACTCGGCGGCACCGAGTTGCGGACAAGGACGCCCGATGAGCCTGAACAGCCAGCTGACGATCGATCCCGCGGCCTTCGCCGAAGAGCTTCGCTACGTGATGGCCGGGCTGCGCGAGGTGCTGCACGAGGCCGGCGAACCGGCGCTGGCGCAGGCGCTGCCCTGGGCGGACGAGGCCGCGGCGGCGGTGCCCGAGGACCTGCCCGCCGAACGCCTGGTGCAGGCGCTGTCGATCGCCTTCCAGCTGCTGGGCATGGTGGAGCAGCGTGCGGCGGCACGTTTCCGGCGCGGCGTCGAATGCGAACGCGGGCTGGCCGCGCTGCCGGCACTGTGGGGCGACACGCTGGCGCAGCTGCGCGACCGCGGCGTGCCGGCACCGGCGATCGCCGCGGCGCTGCGCGAGCTGCGTGTGGAGATCGTGCTGACCGCCCACCCGACCGAGGCCAAGCGCGCCACCGTGCTGGAACACCACCGCACGCTGGACAGGCTGCTGGAGCAGCGCGCCCGGCCGGGCTGGACGCCGCCGGAGCAGGCCGCGATCCGCGAGCAGATCCTGGCGCTGCTGATGACCTTGTGGCGCACCGGCGAGATCTTCCTGGAGAAGCCCGACCTGGCCTCCGAGCGCCGCAACGTCCTGCACTACCTGCGCTCGGTGTTCCCGGCGGTGCAGCCGCAGACCGACCTGCGCCTGCGCCAGGCCTGGCATGACGCCGGGCTGGCCCCGGCGCTGCTGGGCGACGTCGGCGCGCTGCCGCGTTTCGTCTACGGCACCTGGGTGGGCGGCGACCGCGACGGCCATCCGCTGGTCACGGCCGAGGTCACGCGCACGAGCTTCGCCGAGCTGCGCGCCCAGGCGCTGGACCTGCTGCGCGAGCAGTTGCAGGCGCTGGTGCGCCGGCTGAGCCTGTCCGACCGCCTGCAGGCGCCGCCGGCCGCGCTGCTGGCCCGCGTCGAGGCCACCGCCGCAGCGCTCGGCGAGGCGGGCGCCGCGGCGCTGAAGCGCAACCCCAACGAACCCTGGCGCCAGTGGGTGAACCTGATGCTGGCGCGGCTGCCGGCCGGCGGCGCCGGTTACGCCGGCCCGGCCGAACTCGACGCCGACCTGGCGCTGCTCGAGGACTCGCTGCACGCGCTCGGCGCGCGGCGCATCGCCGAGCAGGCGGTGGCGCCGCTGCGGCGCGTGCTGGCGACCTTCGGCTTTCACCTCGCGACGCTGGACGTGCGCCAGAACAGCCGCTTCCACGACCTGGCGCTGGGCCAGCTGCTGGCCGCCGCCGGGTTCGCCGAGCACCGGGTGGTCGACTGGGACGAGACGCGGCGGCGCGCGCTGCTGGACGCGGAGCTGGCGTCGCCGCGGCCGTTCACGCGGGCGCGCAGCGGTGCCGGCCTCGGCGCCGAGGCCGACGCCGTGCTCGACTGCTACCGCGTGCTGGACGAGGAGTTCCGGGCCCACGGCCCGGCCGGCATCGGCGCGCTGATCGTCAGCATGACGCGCAGCACCGCCGACCTGCTGGTGCTGCACCTGTTCGCGCGCGAGGTCGGCCTGCTCGTCGACACGCCCGAGGGCCCGGCCTGCCCGATCCCGGTGGTGCCGCTGTTCGAGACCATCGAGGACCTGCAGCGCAGCCCGGCGATCCTCGGCGAGCTGCTGGACCACCCGGTCACGCGGCGCAGCCTGGCGCTGCAGCAGCGCCAGGCCGGCGAGCCGCAGCCGGTGCAGCAGGTGATGGTCGGCTACAGCGACAGCAACAAGGACGGCGGCCTGCTGGCCAGCTTCTGGGCGCTGTACCGCGCGCAGGCGGCGATGAGCGAGGTCGGACGGCAGCGCGGCGTGCGCATCCGCTTCTTCCACGGCCGCGGCGGCACGATCAGCCGCGGCGCCGGCCCGACGCACCGCTTCCTGAAGGCCATGCCCGCCGGCGCGCTGGGCGGTGACCTGCGCCTGACCGAACAGGGCGAGGTCATCGCCCAGAAGTATGCCGACGGCGTGACCGCGGCCTACCACCATGAGCTGCTGCTGGCCGGCACGGCGCGCAGCCTGCTGCTGGACCGCCACGCGCCGCCAGGTGCGCACCCGCTGGAGGCGACGATGGACCGGCTGGCCGCCTGGAGCCGCGACAGCTACCGGGCGCTCGTCGGCGCCGAGGGCTTCCTCGCCTTCTTCCGCCAGGCCACGCCGGTGGACGCGCTGGAGGAGAGCCGCATCGGCTCGCGGCCGTCGCGGCGCAGCGGCCAGGCGACGCTGGCCGACCTGCGCGCCATCCCCTGGGTGTTCAGCTGGAACCAGTCGCGTTTCCTGCTGCCGGGCTGGTACGGCGTGGGCAGCGCGCTGGAGCGGCTGCTCGCCGAGGACCCGGCGGCCTTCGCGGCGCTGGAGCGTGAGCTCGTCGCCTGGGCGCCGCTGCACTACGTGCTGAGCAACGCCGCCACCAGCCTGGCGACCACCGACCGCGAGGTGATGGGCTGGTACGCGGCGCTGGTCGACGACGCGGCGCTGCGCGAGACGATGATGAGGACCATCGTCGGCGAGCACGAGCGCACCGGCCGCCTGCTCGAGCGCCTGTACGGCGCGCCGCTGGCCGAGCGGCGGCCCAACATCCACGCCATGGTGCAGGTGCGCGCCGAAGGGCTGCGTGTGCTGCACCGCCAGCAGCTCGCGCTGCTGCGCCGCTGGCGCGCCGCGCGCGAGCGCGACCCGGCCGAGGCCGCGACGCTGGCGCCGCAGCTGCTGCTGACGGTCAACGCGATCGCCGGCGGGCTGGGGTCGACCGGCTGACGCGGGGCGCCGGCGGCGCGCAGGGCCGATAATGGCGGGGCCAACAGCGCCCGCGCCCCTCCGATGCCTTCCGCCACCCCCAACCGCCGCCCGTGCCGTGCCTGCCTCCCGGCCGGTGCGCTCGTGGGCCTGGCGCCGGGCGCGATGCGCGTCGGCCGCGCGCTGGCGGCGCTGCGCTCCTACGGATCTCCGGCCGTGCCCTCCGCGGCCGTGCGCGGACTTCGGCCCACCGTCCAGGCCTGAAGTCCACGCACGGCGGGCCGGCAGGGCCCTGCCCTGCATCGAGACCGCAGGTCGAGGGGCGCATGGCGCCCGCCAACAGCCTCCGCACGCCCGCGTGCGCCGGGGCCGCCTCCCGACCTCCCCCCGTTCGCACGCGGCGCCGCCGCGTGCCTCGACACGAGGTTGTGCAGATGGAGATCTCCACGACGGCCCTGCGGGCCAAACGTTCCTGCGCCAGCGGCTACCGCTGGTTCGCCCGGCGCTTCACCAGCGCCGCCGAATACCTGAAGGTCATCGACGCGCTGGTCGACGACGGCCGCGTCGACGACGCCTGCTGGCTGATCGACCGCTTCGGCCCGGTCGACACGGTGCGCGTGCTCGACGAGCTGTCGGCCCCGGCCTTCGCCTTCCCCGGCTCGCTGCAGGTGCGCCACGGCGTCGACGTCGACACCGTGCTGCGTGTCGGCGGCTCGCTGAGCGCCGGCGGCGGCGTGCGCGCCGGCACGCTGCTCGTCGTCGACGCCGACCTGCGCTGCGGCGGCGGCCTGCAGGCCGAGCGGCTGCGCTGCGGCGGCGACGTCGTCGCCGGCTGGAGCGTCGAGGCCCACGGCAGCCTGGTCTGCCGCGGCGACCTGCGTGTGCAGGGCGACCTGGGCTGCGTCGGCGCGCTGACGGTCGGCGGCACGCTGGTCGTCGCCGGCGACCTGGAGGTCGGCGGCCACGCCGACTGCGGCAAGAGCCTGCGCGCCGGCGGCCACGTCGTCTGCGGCGAAGGGCTGAAGGTCGGCCACGGCGTGCAGGCCGCGGGCGACGTGCGCAGCGGCGTGCACCTGGACGCCGGCTGGGGCGTGGTGGCCGGCGGCGACATCGTCGCCGAGGGCGCGATCCGCGCCGGCGAGAGCCTGGTCGCCGGCGGCGAGGTGCGCAGCGGCGACGGCTACGGCGTGCACGCCGGCTCCAGCGTGCGCCGCGAAGCGTGGTCGTCCTGCGGGCGCGTGGTCTCGCGCACCCGGCCCGGCGAGCTGCGCAGCGGTGCCTGGTTGCCGGCGGCGGAGGGCGCATGAGCGCCGCCTTGGCCGTCTGGCCGCCTTGGCCGCGGCTGGAGCTGCGCATCGACGTCGACCCCGACGAGGCCCGGCTGGAGCAGGAGCTCGACACGCTGCAGCGCCGCCTGCGCCGGCCCGGCGACACGCTGAACGGCATCGCCAGCGAGCCGGCGGCACAGCCGGGCTTCCGCCTGCACTGGCGCGAGGCCGACGGCGAGCTCTACGTCTACGTCGAGGACGTCGTGCGCCAGCGGCTGGCCGGCTACACGGTGTTCAACCGCCTGATCGAGCTGGACACACGCGCCGACCGCCATCTGCGTGCGCCGCACTCCAAGTACCGCGCCGGCTACCGCCGCCGCGGTCTGGCGACCGCGGTCTATCGCCGCAGCCTGGACGCGGGCTGCTGCCTGATCACCGGCGCCCGCCAGTCGGCCGGTGCGCACGCGCTGTGGCGGCATCTGGCGCGGCACTACCCGTTGCGCTACGTGCAGCTGCGCGACCGCGAGCTGCGTGCGCTGGGCGAGCGTGTCGACCCGGCGCTGCACGACGAGCTGCACACCCGCATGCTGCTGCTGGGCCGCGGCTGGGACGAGGCCCGGCTGGCCGCCGAGGCCGGCCTGCTGCACCCGCCGGAATGAAGCCGGTGGCGGCGCCAATCCGGCACGCGGCGCGCGGGCATGCGTTGCCCGCGCGCGCCCCCTCGGCCGATACTGGCGCCATGGTCTCGCCTGCCCGCCCCGCCTTCGCCGCCGCCACTGCGCGCGGTTCCGCGGAGCGTGGCGCCCCGACGGCGCGCAGGTGCCGCGTCCGGGAGCCCTGGACCCCGGCAGCACTTCCCCGGGCCCGGCGATAGCCCTCCACCTCAGCTTCAGCACACCTCTATCGCCGGGCCGGACCGTGCGTCCCGCGGTCCGCCGGCCGCGCCGTCGAGGGAGTCGCCGATGCCATCCGCCGATATCGCCGAGCGCCGCGCCAGCGCGCTCGACTTCGCCCGTGCCCCGTCCCCGGGCCCGGAACCCGTTACTGCCGCCGCCGGCGCACGCTGGCCGGTCGCGCTGCGCTCGATCACCGTGCTCGGCGAGCTGTCCGAGGCATCCGAGACCGCGCTGCAGCGTGCCGCCGGCCTCGCCGCGGCGCACGGCGCGAGGCTGCGGCTGCTGGGCTGGGCCGCCCGCGGCGACATCTCCGACGGCCTGCTGCGGGCCCGCCTGAGCCGCATGGCCCGCCGCGCGGCACGGCGCAGCCAGGTCCCGGTCGAACTCGGCGACACGCCGATGCACGGGCTGCGAGAGGTGCTGGGCCAGCTGGACGGTACCGACCTCGTCGTGACGGCCAACCGGCGCTCCGACGGCCTGGCGTCGTTCTGGCGGCCCAACCCGGCCGTGCGGCTGGCCGGCGTGCTGCCGGTGCCGCTGCTGGTCGTCAACGAGCCCTGCGGGCTGCCGTACCGGCAGGCGCTGGCCGCCGTCGACCTGCAGGCCGAGCCCGAGCGCGTGGCGCGCTGGGCCGCCGCGCTGGCCGGCGACGGCGAGCTGGCGCTGCTGCACGTGCTGCGCCAGTGGCGGCCGGGCAAGCTGCGCCACGGCGAGGACGGGCTGCGCTGGCTGGAGCTGGACCTGCGGCGCCGCGCCGCGCAGCTGCAGCGTGTCGCCGACACGCTGCAGCCGCAGACCGATCGCCTGCGCGTGATGCTGGCGCTGGGCGACGACGTCGCCGCCGAGATCCTCGTGCGCCGCCCGGCCGAGGGCGGCATGCTGGTGGTGGTGGGCCGCTCGACCGAGGCGCCGTGGCTGGACGCGCTGCTGGGCAGCGTCACGCGCAGCGTGCTGCGCGCCTCGCCGCACGACGTGCTCGTCGTGCCGGTCGGCTCGCCGCTGACGGAAGACGCGCAGATCAGCCGTTAGCAATCCGGCCGGCGGCGCGCCGCCAGGAAAAAGGCCGCCAGGTCTCGCGACTTGGCGGCTTTCTCTTTGCGGCCTTGATCAGGCGACGCTCGGTCGTTTGGCGGAGTCGGAGAGAGCCGAATGACGATGCCGGCAAGTGACTTTTCGAGGTTCTTGGCCGCTCCCGCCGGGCGTCCCCACACGCACGGCCCGACCGTCCCTGTCCAGGCGTTCAGCCGTCGCCGCCCAGTATCGCGATGATGTCTTGCCGGTCGCCGAGCAGGCGAACGACGTCGACGTGGTCCTCGGCCTCGAGGTAGAGCCACTGCAGCGGAAATCCGGCCGCCCGCCACGAACGGAGCTCCGGGATCTCGCACAGCAGGCCCAGGCGCGGCGACCCCAGCCCCGGCATCCGCTGGATCGGAACGAGTGCCTCCAGTGCCGCGTCGAAGACGCGCTCGCCGCGAGCGCGGCCGCCTTCCCGAGCGTAGTGCCCGGCCACCTCGACAAGATCAAGCTCCGCGCGCGGACGAAGCCTCGCGGGCTTCAACGCGAGTCACCCAGCGCTCGACGCCGCAACTCGAGCGCCCGCTCTGCGGTCAACACCTCGCCGCGCCCGGAGCTCAGACCTTCCTCGATCAGTTCACGCAGCCGCTTCTTGGCCTGCTCCTCCTGGTCGCGGCGGATCAGCTCCCGCAGGTACTCGCTCGTGTTGCCGAACTGCCCCGAGCGCACGCGCTGATCCACGTACTGCCGCATCGCTTCCGGCAGAGCGAAGCTCATGGTGTTGCTGCTCATGGACGCATCGTCGGCGCACTATCAATAGTTGTCAACACGGTGACCTTGCGCCTGATGCGAGGGGCGCCACGGCATCCGCAACAAGCTCGCGGGAAAGAAAAAAGCCGCCAGGTCTTGCGACTTGGCGGCTTTCTCGTTGCAGCCTTGTTCAGGCTGCGTTTGTTCGCTTGGCGGAGTCGGAGGGATTCGAACCCTCGATGCAGGTTTTGCCCACATACTCCCTTAGCAGGGGAGCACCTTCGGCCACTCGGTCACGACTCCGGCGAAGAGGCGGCATTCTAGCCGCACTTTTCAAGATTTTTTAAGCACCCTCTGCAGGCTGGTCGAGATCGAAGGCCTTGTGCAGCGCGCGCACCGCCAGTTCCATGTACTTCTCGGCGATCACGACGCTCGTCTTGATCTCGCTGGTGCTGATCATCATGATGTTGATGCCCTCTTCGGACAGGGCACGGAACATCGAGCTGGCGACGCCGACATGGCTGCGCATGCCGATGCCGACGATCGACACCTTGCAGATCTTCGGGTCGCCGATGACCTCGGCCGCGCCGGTGGCCGGGGCGACCTGGTTCTTCAGCAGGTCCATCGCGCGCGGGTAGTCGCCGCGGTTGACGGTGAACGAGAAGTCGGTCTTCCCGTCGTGCGAGACGTTCTGGATGATGACGTCGATGTCGATGTTGGCGTCGGCCACCGGGCCGAGGATCTGGTAGGCGATGCCGGGCTTGTCGGGCACGCCCATCACGGTGATCTTGGCCTCGTCGCGCGTGAACGCGATGCCGGACACGACGGCTTGTTCCATCTTCTCGTCTTCCTCGAAAGTGATCAGCGTTCCCGAGCGGGCTTCTTCGGCGATGTCGATGTCCCAGGGCGTGAAGCTGGACAGCACGCGCAGCGGCACGCGGTACTTGCCGGCGAACTCGACCGAGCGGATCTGCAGCACCTTGGAGCCGAGGCTGGCCATCTCGAGCATTTCCTCGAAGCTGATGGTCGCCAGGCGGCGCGCCTCGGGCACGATGCGCGGGTCGGTGGTGTAGACGCCGTCGACGTCGGTGTAGATCAGGCACTCGTCGGCCTTCAGCGCCGCGGCCACGGCCACCGCCGAGGTGTCGCTGCCGCCGCGGCCCAGCGTCGTCACGTTGCCCAGGTCGTCGATGCCCTGGAAGCCGGTGATGATGACCACCTTGCCGGCGGCGAGATCGGCGCGCACGCGCTCGTCCTCGATGCTGCTGATGCGCGCCTTGGTGTAGGCGGTGTCGGTGTGCACCGGCACCTGCCAGCCCGAGTAGCTGACCGCCGGCAGGCCCTCGGCCTGCAGCGCCAGCGCCAGCAGGCCGACCGAGACCTGTTCGCCGGTGGCGGCGATGGCGTCGAGCTCACGCAGCGCCTCGGGCGTCATCGTGGCCGGTTGCAGTTCCCTGGCCAGGCCCAGCAGGCGGTTCGTCTCGCCGCTCATCGCGGACGGCACGACGATCATCTGGTGGCCGGCGCGGGCCCACTTGGCCACGCGCTTGGCGACGTTGCGGATGCGCTCGGTCGAGCCCATCGACGTGCCGCCGTATTTGTGAACGATCAGTCCCATGGATCGGTAACGAGCGAAAACCCGTGATTTTAGCGGGCCGCGCGGTCCTTCCCTTGCGGGAAGATGACGCCGGATTCAGGCCGGCCGCCAGAACAGCGCCAGCTGCGCCTCGCCGGCCGCGGCGCGGCAACGTGCGTCGATGCCCAGGCCGGGCACGAAGACGAGTTGCTCGCCGCTGAAGACCAGCGGCCCGGCGCGGTCCCAGGCGGCGACGCGCCGGGCCTGGAACTGCTTCTTCAGCGCGCGTGGCGTCGCACGCGGCGCGGCCTGGAAGGACTCGCCGCCCTGGCGTGCTCGCAACTCGGCGGCGCGCAGCCACGACGGCGAGACGCCGCCCTCGGCGACGGCCTTCACCTCGAGCACGCCGCCCCAGGACGGCAGCTCGACGAAACGCGGCGACGACAGGTCCAGCGCCACGGACTCGGGCGCCACGGCCTCGGCCGCCTGCGGTGGCACATACACCAGCCGCGCGTCGTGCAGCCGCAGCTCGCCGCCGGGCGCCGGCCAGCGCGCGCTGGCCGCGGCCGGCAGTTCGTCGGCCAGGCGCCGCACCAGCGACTCGGGCACCGGCCGGGCGAGCACCGACTGCAGCCAGCGGCGCAGCACCGGCGCGCGGTGCGTCTCGGGCAGCCCGCGCCAGCCAGCGACGTCCAGCGGGCCGTCGTCTTCAGCCAGCGCGGAGAGCTCGATGTCGGCCAGCACCTTCAGCGCCGCGGCCGCTTCTGCGGCGCGGCGGGCCGACGCGGCGAGCTGCTGCTCGGCCTCGGGGAAAGCCGCCAGCAGCGCCGGCCAGACCTGGCGGCGCAGACGGTTGCGCGCGAAGGCCTCGTCGTCATTGCTTTCGTCGTCGAGCCAGCGCAGCCGGTGGCGGCGCAGATAGGCCTCGATCTCCTCGCGCGGACGGTCCAGCCAGGGACGCGCCCAGACGAGACCGTCGCGCTCGGCGCGGCGCGGCATCGCCGCCAGCGCCTCGGCACCGCCGCCGCGCAGCGCCTGCAGCAGCAGCGTCTCGGCCTGGTCGCGGCGGTGCTGGGCCAGCAGCACCAGATCGCAGCCGGCGGCCTGGGCCATCGCCGCCAGCGCGGCGTAACGCTCGCGCCGTGCCCAGGCCTCGACGCTTTCGCCGCGCGCCGGGGCACCGGCCAGGCGCGTCGCATGGAAGTGCAGCGGCAGACCGGAACGTGCCCAGCGCGCGCACTGCGCACGCAACTGGGCGAGCCAGATGTCGGCAGAAGCGACGAGGCCGTGGTGCACGTGCAGTGCATGCACCTCGAGGCCGAGTTCACGCGCGGCGCGGGCCGTGGCGTGCAGCAGCGCGGTGGAGTCGCGGCCGCCGCTGGCGGCCACCGCCACCGCGGCGGGCAAGGTCAGCGCTCCTTGGTGTCGCTGAAGCGGCCGTAGGACTGCAGGCGCTCGTAGCGGCGGTCCAGCAGCTCCTTCGGCTTCAGGTCGACGACCTGGCGCAGCGCGTCGTTGAGGCCGCGCTTGAGCTGCGCCGCCATCCACTTCGGATCGCGGTGCGCGCCACCGACCGGCTCGTTGACGATCTTGTCGACCAGGCCCAGCGCCTTCAGGCGGTGGGCGGTGATGCCCAGCGCCTCGGCGGCGTCGGAGGCGCGTTCGGCGGTCTTCCAGAGGATGGAGGCGCAGCCTTCGGGCGAGATCACCGAGTACACCGAGTACTGCAGCATCAGCACCTGGTCGGCGACGCTGATCGCCAGCGCGCCGCCGGAGCCGCCTTCGCCGATGATCGTCGTGATGATCGGCACCTCCAGGCGCGCCATCTCGAAGATGTTGCGGCCGATGGCCTCGGACTGGTTGCGCTCCTCGGCACCGATGCCCGGGTAGGCGCCCGGCGTGTCGACGAAGGTGAAGACCGGCAGGCCGAACTTCTCGGCCAGCTGCATCAGGCGCAGCGCCTTGCGGTAGCCCTCGGGGCGCGACATGCCGAAGTTGCGCGCGGTGCGCTCCTTGGTGTCGCGGCCCTTCTGGTGGCCGATGACCATGCAGGCGTTGCCGTTGAAGCGCGCCATGCCGCCGACGATCGACTGGTCGTCGGCGTAGTGGCGGTCGCCGTGCAGTTCCTGGAAGTCGGTGAAGATCTCGGCGACGTAGTCCAGCGTGTACGGCCGCTGCGGATGGCGCGCGATCTGCGTGACCTGCCACGGCGTCAGGCTGGAGTAGATCTCCTTCGTGAGCTGCACGCTCTTGTCGGCCAGACGGTCGATCTCCTCCGAGATGTCGACCGCGGACTCGTTCTGCACGAAGCGCAGCTCGTCGATCTTGGATTCCAGCTCGGCGATCGGCTGCTCGAACTCGAGGAAATGGCGTTTGCTCATGCGTTGATCTCGCGGTCTGACGATCCCATCAAGCTGCCGCTTGCGCAGCCCCCTGGGGGCCGAGCCCGGACACGACTCGTCCGGCGGACGAATTGTGCCTGGCGAGGAGCCGGGCCACCGGCCCGGCGCGGACTGCAAGGCAGCGCCGAAGGCGCTACGGGGGGGACCTAGTAACTTACTGGGAGCGGATCCAGGCTCCGCCAAATATACCAAGTGGCCACCGAGCGGTACGGCGCCCACGCCTCGCCGACCTCGCGCGCCTCGGCACGCGACACCGGCTCGCCGCTGAAGTAGTTGAGGCTGATGCCCTTCAGCAGGCCGAGGTCGTCCAGCGGCAGGACGTTCGGACGCATCAGGTGGAAGATCAGGAACATCTCGGCCGTCCAGCGGCCGATGCCGCGGATCGCGACGAGCTCGGCGATGATCGCCTCGTCGTCCATCTGCTGCCAGTCGGCGACGTGCACCGTGCCGTCGACGAAGTGGCGCGCCAGGTCGAGCAGGTACTCGGTCTTGCGCGCCGACAGCCCGGCGGCACGCATCGTCAGCGGGTCCAGCGTGTTGACGGCCTGCGGCGCGAGGTGCGTCGCCGGGCCGTCCACGAGCGCGGAGAACTTGTTCCACACCGACTGCGCGGCCTTCACCGAGATCTGCTGGCCAACGATCGAACGCGCCAGCGTCGTGAAGGCGTCGCCGCGGCTTTCCAGCCGGGCCTCGCCGAAACGCGGGATCAGCTTCTTCATCACCCGGTCGCGGCGCGACAGGTGGCGGCAGGCGTCGTCCCAATAAGCCGGCGTGACGGCAAGGATCTGATCGCGAGGCGACATCCGGATCAGGCCCTCACCCAGGTCGTGCCCTGAGGCGTGTCCTTCAGCTCGACGCCCTGCGCAGCGAGTTCGGCACGGATGCGGTCGGCATCGGCGAAGCGGCGCTCGCGCTTGGCCGTGGCACGCGCCTCGATCTGGCGCGCGATCTCGGCATCGTCGACACCGGTACCGGCCTGCAGGAAGGCGCGCGGCGCCTGCTGCAGGATGCCGAGCACGGCGCCCAGCGACACGAGCAGCCGGGCCATCGCCGCGTCGCGGCTGCGGTTGAACTCGTTGGCCAGCTCGAACAGCACGGCCAGCGCCCCCGGCGTGTTGAAGTCGTCGTCCATCGCCGCCTTGAAGGCAGCGGCGCGCGGGTCGCTCCAGTCGACCTCGCAGGCCACGGCGTCGGCACCGTCCAGCGCGGTGTAGAGACGGCGCAGCGCGGCGCGCGCCTCGTCGAGCAGCGAGTCGGCGAAGTTGAACGGGCTGCGGTAGTGCGTGCGCAGCATGAAGAAACGCACCGTCTCGCCGTCGAACTTCTTCAGCACGTCGGCGATGGTGAAGAAGTTGCCCAGGCTCTTGGACATCTTCTCGTTGTCGACGTTGAGGAAGCCGTTGTGCAGCCAGTAGTTGACGAACGGATGACCGAAGGCGCCCTCGCTCTGCGCGATCTCGTTCTCGTGGTGCGGGAACTGCAGGTCCATGCCGCCGCCGTGCAGGTCGAAACGCTCGCCCAGCAGCGCGCAGCTCATCGCCGAGCACTCGATGTGCCAGCCCGGGCGCCCGGCGCCGAAGGGGCTGTCCCACTTCGCTTCGGCCGGCTCCTCGGGCTTGGCCGACTTCCAGAGCACGAAGTCCAGCGGGTCTTCCTTGCCACCGGCCACCGCAACACGCTCGCCGGCCCGCAGCTCGTCGAGCGACTTGCCCGAGAGCTTGCCGTAGCCGGGGAAACGCCGCACGGCGAAGTTCACGTCGCCGTCTTCAGCGCGGTAGGCCAGGCCGTTGCGCTCGAGCCGGCCGATGATGTCGAGCATCTGCGGCACGAACTCGGTGGCGCGCGGCTCGTGCGTCGGCGGCTCCAGGCCGAGCGCGGCAAAGTCGCGATGCATCGCCGCGACCATCTCGTCGGTCAGCGCGCGGATGCCGACGCCGCGCTCGAGCGCGCGGCGGATGATCTTGTCGTCGATGTCGGTGATGTTGCGGACGTAGGTGACCTCGTAGCCGCTGGCCTTCAGCCAGCGGTAGACGACGTCGAACGCCAGGTTCATCCGCGCGTGCCCCATGTGGCACAGGTCGTACACCGTGATGCCGCACACGTACATGCGCACACGGCCGGGCTCGAGGGGAACGAAGGTCTCGAGGCGGCGCGTCAGGGTGTTGTGGAGGCGGAGCGTCATGCAGTCGGAATTCTTCGGTGGGGCGCGCCGATACAATCTTTCAGTATAGCGGGCCGACCTTCGCGGCCTGCCCTCCAGACCCCCCTGCCGCCGATGCTTCGTGTCCTGATCGCCGCGCTCGCGCTGAGCGCCGCCGCCCTCGCGCACGCCGACGAGTCGAGCGAGGCCCAGCGGCTGCTTCAAGGCGGCCAGCCCGAGGCGGCGCTGGCGCGCGCCGAGACGGCGCTGGCCCAGCGCCCGAACGACGCGGCGCTGCGCTTCACGCGCGCCGTCGCGCTGATGGACCTGGGGCGCGACGCCCAGGCGCTCGAGGCCTTCGAGCGCATGACCCAGGACTACCCGGAACTGCCCGAGCCCTACAACAACCTGGGCCTGCTGCATGCCCGCGCCGGGCGGCTGGACGAGGCACGCGTCGCGCTCGAGACCGCGCTGCGCAACGACCCGTCGCACCGCCTCGCGCGCCGCAACCTCGGCGACGTGCTGCTGCGTCTGGCCCTGCAGTCCTGGGAGGCGGCCGACGCCGCGTCGCCGGGCGACCCGGGGCTCGCGCAGCGCATCCGCATCGCCCGCGAACTGGCGGCGACCCCCCGCTGATCCCGGGCCCCGCCACCGGCTCCGGCCGGCGCCGCTAGACTCCGCGCACCCCGAAATCGAGGCCTTCCATGCTCCGCCACGCCAAGCTGTTCGCCTTCGCCGCCGCCGCGGCGCTGGCCTCCGTGCCCGCCTTCGCGCAGACCGTGCGCCTGGCCACCAGCGCCGGTGACATCGTCGTCGAACTCGACGCCGCCAAGGCGCCGAAGACCGTCGACAACTTCGTCCAGTACGTCAAGGCCGGCCACTACGACGGCACCATCTTCCACCGCGTGATCCCGGGCTTCATGGTCCAGGGCGGCGGCATGAAGCCCGACCTGAAGGAGAAGCCGACGCGCAAGCCGATCGCGCTGGAAAGCCGCAACGGCCTGTCCAACGCCCGCGGCACGCTGGCGATGGCGCGCACGATGGTGCCCGACTCGGCGACCGCGCAGTTCTTCATCAACGTCGCGGACAACAGCTTCCTCGACCAGCCCAACGCACGCGACGGCAACGGCTACGCCGTCTTCGGCCGCGTGACCGCGGGCATGGACGTCGTCGACAAGATCGTCGCGACGCCCACCACATCGTCGGGCCCGCACCAGAACGTGCCGGTCACGCCGGTGATCATCCGCAAGGCCACCCTGGAGAAATGACATGAGCAAACAAGTGCAGTTCGAGACCACCGCCGGCACGATCGTCATCGAGCTCGACGACGAACGCGCCCCGGTGACGGTGGCCAACTTCCTCGACTACGTGAAGAAGGGCCACTACGACGGCACGATCTTCCACCGCGTCATCAAGGGCTTCATGATCCAGGGCGGCGGTTTCGAGCCGGGCATGAAGCAGAAGCCCACCGGCGCCGGCATCGAGAACGAAGCCAAGAACGGCCTGCGCAACCTGCGCTACACGCTGGCGATGGCGCGCACCTCCGACCCGCACTCGGCGAGCGCCCAGTTCTTCATCAACACCAACGACAACGGCTTCCTCGACAACGACCGCGCCCAGGACGGCTGGGGCTATGCCGTGTTCGGCAAGGTCGTGTCGGGCACCGAGGTCGTCGACCTGATCGAGCGTGTTCGCACCGGCCGCAAGGGCTACCACGACGACGTGCCGCTGGAAGACGTGCGCATCGACCGCGCCACCGAGGTCGCCTGATGTCCGACGGCAGCGCCGAAGGCGTGGCGGCGCTGCCCGCGTTCTTCGAGTTCGAGGCGCCGCGCGAGTGGCGCACGATCGACCTCATCTCCGACATCCACCTCGCGCCGTCGCTGCCGCGCACCGTCGAAGCCTGGCGCGCTCACCTGCTGCACACCCCCGCCGACGCGGTGTTCATCCTCGGCGACCTGTTCGAGACCTGGGTCGGGGACGACGTGCGGCAGCGGCCGTTCGAGGCCGGCTGCGCCGACGTTCTTGCCGAGGCGGCCAGCCGCCGAGGCATCGCGTTCATGGCCGGCAACCGCGACTTCCTGGTCGGCGCGCGCCTGCTGCGCGAAACCGGCGTCATGGGCCTGGCCGACCCAACACTGCTCGACGCCTGGGGACGGCGTGTGCTGCTGATGCACGGCGACGCGCTGTGCCTGCAAGACCGCGACTACCTCGCCTTCCGCGCCCTGGTGCGCGACGAGCGCTGGCAGCGTGACTTCCTCTCGCGGCCGCTGGACGAACGGCTGGCGATCGCCGCCGACATCCGCCGCCGCAGCGAGGCACGCCAGGACGACGCCTCGCGTCATGCCGACGTCGACGCCGCCACGGCGGTGGCCTGGATGCATGCCGTCGGCGCCGCCGAACTGGTGCACGGCCACACCCATCGCCCGGGCAGCGAAACGCTGGCCCCGGGCTACCGCCGCCACGTGCTCACCGACTGGGATCTGGACGATGCTCGCGCCCCGCGTGCCGAGGTGCTGCGCCTGACGCGCGACGGCTTCCAACGTGTTCCGCCGGCCACGGCGGCCGGCGCCTGATGTGGCAGCGCCTGCTGGGGCGGCTGCGCGAACGCCGCGACGACGCCGCAGTCGCGCGCCGGCCGATCCCCGACGATCTGTGGAAACGCACGCTGGGGCGCTACCCGTTCCTGAAGCGCCGTGATCCCGAGACCGCGGCCGCACTGCGCCGCCTGACCAGCCTTTTCCTGGACCGCAAGGAGTTCAGCGCCCAGCCCGGCGTGCGCCTGACCGACCACGTCGCGGTCGCGGTCGCAGCGCAGGCCTGCCTGCCGGTCCTGCGCCTGGGGCTCGAGGCCTACGACGGCTTCGTCGGCATCGTGCTGCACCCGGACCAGGTCGTCGCGCGCCGCTCCACCGTCGACGAGGACGGGGTCGTGCACGAGTACGACGAACTGCTGTCCGGCGAGGCGATGGAAGGCGGCCCGGTGATGCTGTCCTGGCAGGACGTGCGTGCCGCCGGCCGCAGCGCCGCCGACGCCTACAACGTCGTCATCCACGAGTTCGCCCACGTGCTCGACATGGCCGACGGGGTCGCCGACGGCGTGCCGCTGCTGCCGCACGATCTGCCGCGCAGCGAGTGGGTCGCCGTGCTGGACGCCGACTACGAGGCCTTCTGCCGCCGCGTGGACGCCGAGGAGGACACCGCGCTGGACCCGTACGGCGCGCAATCGCCCGACGAATTCTTCGCCGTCGCCAGCGAAGCCTTCTTCGTCGCCCCCGAGGCGATGAAAAAAGAACACCCCGTGTTGTACGGGGTGTTCGTTCGCTACTACCGGCAGGACCCGGCGGCCGAGGCCGCCTGATCGGACACGAGCGCGGCCTCAGGCCGGCGTCGCTTCGGTGCGCGGCTTGTCGCTGCGCTTGGGCGGCTGGATGTCCAGCAGCACCTCGTCCTTGTCGTCGAGGTCGACGGTCAGGCGGCCGCCGTCGACCAGGCGGCCGAACAGCAGTTCGTCGGCCAGCGCGCGGCGGATCATGTCCTGGATCAGGCGCTGCATCGGCCGCGCGCCCATCAGCGGGTCGAAGCCCTTCTTCGACAGGTGCCGGCGCAGCTTGTCGGTGAAGGTGACCTCGACCTTCTTCTCGGCGAGTTGGCTCTCCAGCTGCAGCAGGAACTTGTCGACGACGCGCAGGATGATCTCCTCGTCCAGCGCGCGGAAGGACACGATCGCGTCGAGGCGGTTGCGGAACTCGGGCGTGAACAACCGCTTGATGTCGGCCATCTCGTCGCCCTGCTCGCGCCGGGTCGTGAAGCCGATCGTCGACTTGTTCATCGTCTCGGCACCCGCGTTCGTGGTCATGATGATGATCACGTTGCGGAAGTCGGCCTTGCGCCCGTTGTTGTCGGTCAGCGTGCCGTGGTCCATGACCTGCAGCAGCACGTTGAAGACATCCGGGTGCGCCTTCTCGATCTCGTCGAGCAGCAGCACCGCGTGCGGCTTCTTCGTCACCGCCTCGGTCAGCAGGCCGCCTTGATCGAAGCCGACGTAGCCCGGAGGCGCGCCGATCAGCCGGCTGACCGCGTGGCGCTCCATGTACTCCGACATGTCGAAACGGATCAGCTCGATGCCCAGGATGTAGGCCAGCTGCTTGGCGACCTCGGTCTTGCCGACGCCGGTGGGGCCGCTGAACAGGAACGAGCCGATCGGCTTGTCGGGCTTGCCCAGGCCGGAACGCGCCATCTTGATCGCCGAGGCCAGCGCCTCGATCGACGGATCCTGGCCGAAGACCACACTCTTCAGATCGCGTTCCAGCGTCTTCAGCTTGTCGCGGTCGTCGCTGGACACCGAGGCCGGCGGAATGCGCGCGATCTTGGCGACGATGTCCTCGACCTCGGCCCGCGTGATGGTCTTCTTCTGCTTGCTCTTGGGCAGGATGCGCTGCGCGGCACCGGCCTCGTCGATGACGTCGATCGCCTTGTCGGGCAGGTGGCGGTCGTTGATGTACTTGGCCGACAGTTCGGCCGCGGCCTGCAGCGCGCCGAGCGCGTACTTGACGTTGTGGTGATCCTCGAAGCGCGACTTCAAGCCCTTCAGGATCTCGATCGTCTGCTCGACCGACGGCTCGACGACGTCGACCTTCTGGAAGCGCCGCGACAGCGCCGCGTCCTTCTCGAAGATGCCGCGGTACTCGGTGAAGGTGGTGGCGCCGATGCACTTCATCGAGCCGCTGGACAGCGCGGGCTTGAGCAGGTTGCTGGCGTCCAGCGTGCCACCCGACGCCGCACCGGCACCGATCAGCGTGTGGATCTCGTCGATGAAGAGGATCGCGCTCGGCTGGTCCTTCAGTTGCTTGAGCACGCCCTTCAGGCGCTGCTCGAAATCGCCGCGGTACTTGGTGCCGGCCAGCAACGCGCCCATGTCGAGCGCGTAGACGGTGGAGTCCGCCAGCACCTCGGGCACGTCCTTCTCGGTGATGCGCCAGGCCAGGCCTTCGGCGATCGCCGTCTTGCCGACGCCGGCCTCGCCGACCAGCAGCGGGTTGTTCTTGCGCCGACGACAGAGGACCTGGATGACACGCTCGACCTCCTGCTCGCGGCCAATCAGCGGGTCGATCTTGCCGGCCAGCGCCAGCGCGTTGAGGTTCTGCGTGAACTGCTCGAGCGGCGAGCCCTTGCCTTCGCCTCCGGCCTCGTCACGCTCGCCCTCGCCGCCGCCCGGGGTGTTGTCGCTGGACTTGGCCGGCTCCGGCGGGTCGCTCTTCTTGATGCCGTGGGCGATGAAATTGACGACGTCCAGGCGCGTCACGCCCTGCTGGTGCAGGTAGTAGACGGCGTGCGAGTCCTTCTCGCCGAAGATCGCCACCAGCACGTTGGCACCGGTGACTTCCTTCTTGCCGCTGCCCGTGCTCTGCACGTGCATGATCGCGCGCTGGATCACGCGCTGAAAACCGAGCGTCGGCTGGGTGTCGACTTCCTCGCTGCCCGAGACCGTCGGCGTGTTCTCCTTGATGAACGTCGCCAGGCTCTTGCGCAGGTCCTCGATGTTGGCTGCGCAGGCACGCAGCACCTCGGCGGCCGACGGGTTGTCGAGCAGCGCCATCAGCAGGTGCTCGACGGTGATGAATTCATGCCGCTGCTGGCGCGCTTCGACGAACGCCATGTGCAGGCTGACTTCCAGTTCTTGCGCAATCATGCGGCCTCCATAATGCACTGAAGCGGGTGACCGTCGCGGCGGGCCGCGGCGAGCACCAGTTCGACCTTCGTCGCGGCAACGTCCTTCGGGTAAACCCCGCACACACCACGACCCTCGTGGTGGATCTTCAGCATGATGTGCGTGGCCGTGTCCAGATCACGCTGGAAGTAGTGCTGCAGCACCATCACGACGAACTCCATCGGCGTGTAGTCGTCGTTGAGCAGCACCACCTGGTACAGGCTCGGCGGCTTGACGCGTTGCGCCTTGCGCTCGGCGACGACGGCGCCGCCCGCGCCACCATCCTGGCCAGGCAGGGGCGGCGGCTTCACCGGAGGGACGGACGGATCGTCGGGCATGAAATCATTCTATCGACCTTGTCCGGGCCTGCTCACGGCAACTTTGCATGACCCGCGCCCTGGACATGTTGATGCCGCAAGCGCAAGTTCAAGCCCCCAACGGACTCGGGCGCTCAGCCGCGGCCGCGCACCAATTTGACCAATGTTTGTCGAATCCACGACACAGCAGAGCGTCACTTCGCCTTGACACTCTTCCGACGGCATCGCGAGAATCATTTTCGATATTCGCGCGCAGTTAAGCGAGGTGGAAACAATGGCGGTCGGTACGGTGAAGTGGTTCAACGATGCCAAGGGCTTCGGTTTCATCGAACCCGAGGGTGGTGGTGCGGACGTCTTCGCTCACTTCTCGGCGGTGCAGATGGACGGTTTCCGGACCCTGAAGCAAGGCAGTCGAGTGGAGTTCGAACTCGTCCAGGGCCCCAAAGGCAATCTGGCGCAGAACATCCGGCCCGTCGCCACTGCGACGCCGGCGGCTCCGCAGACCGTCGCCTGACGGGGCTCGCCGCCGCGGGCACCCCGATCTGATTTCGGGAAGTCCCGCCCCGGACGGTTGCCGCACATATTGATTTCCATCAATATCTGAGGCAACGCCCGGCAAGGTGTTCACGCCGAAACGAATATCGGCCACAGCCGGGGCCGGCGCGCCGACCCAGGATCACGAGCAGGACTTCGAGTCCCGCTTTTTCTTGCGCGCCGGGCAGTTTTTGCAGCGGGGTTTGCTGCGGCAGCACTTGCCACCCCGGCAGTTCAGCGCCGCAGCGGCATCCCTTGGACCCAGCTGACTCGGCCGGATCACGAACACCGGCCGCGCTCCGGCGATCCCGACGCCCGCGTTCGTCTCCACGTTCTTCATCACCCGCCCGGTCTCCTCGCTCGCCCACGCGCCCGGTTCGCCGGCGCCATCGCAGCAGGATGATGAAACAAGTTTCGATTCATGGGCTTCAGCGCGTCGATAGAAAGGCACTATCCATAGCGCTTCATCCCGCGCAGGGCCGACACATGAAAACGGCGCCCGCAGGCGCCGCAATCAGTGGACGACGGGCTTGAACCCGCGCCTCAGCCCATCTGCTCGATCATCACCTTGCCGAAGCCGGAGCACGAGACCTGCGTCGCGCCGTCCATCAGGCGCGCGAAGTCGTAGGTCACCTGCTTGCTCAGGATGGACTTCTCCATCGCGCTGATGATCAGGTCGGCAGCCTCGGTCCAGCCCATGTGGCGCAGCATCATCTCGGCCGAGAGGATCTCGGAGCCCGGGTTGACGTAGTCCTTGCCGGCGTACTTGGGCGCAGTGCCGTGCGTCGCCTCGAACATCGCCACCGAGTCCGACAGGTTGGCGCCCGGAGCGATGCCGATGCCGCCGACCTGCGCCGCCAGCGCGTCGGAGACGTAGTCGCCGTTCAGGTTGAGCGTCGCGATCACCGAGTACTCGGCCGGGCGCAGCAGGATCTGCTGCAGGAAGGCGTCGGCGATCGAGTCCTTGATGACGATGTCCTTGCCGGTCCTCGGGTTCTTGAACGAGCACCACGGGCCGCCGTCGATCGGCTGGGCGCCGAACTCGCGCTGCGCCAGCGCGTAGGCCCAGTCGCGGAAGCCACCTTCGGTGAACTTCATGATGTTGCCCTTGTGCACGATGGTCACGCTGGGCTTGTCGTTGTCGACGGCGTACTGGATCGCCTTGCGCACCAGGCGCTCGGTCCCTTCCTTCGAGACGGGCTTGATGCCGATGCCCGAGGTCTCGGGGAAACGGATCTTCTTGACGCCCATTTCCTCGATGAGGAACTTGATGACCTTCTTCGCCTTGTCGCTCTGGGCTTCCCACTCGATGCCGGCGTAGATGTCCTCGGAGTTCTCGCGGAAGATGACCATGTTGGTCTTCTCCGGCTCCTTCAGCGGCGTCGGCACGCCCTTGAAGTACTGGATCGGGCGCAGACAGACGTAGAGATCGAGTTCCTGGCGCAGCGCGACGTTCAGGCTGCGGATGCCGCCACCGACCGGCGTCGTCAGCGGGCCCTTGATCGACACGACGTAGTCGCGCACTGCGTGCAGCGTCTCCTCGGGCAGCCAGACGTCGGGGCCGTAGACCTTGGTCGACTTCTCGCCGGCGTAGACCTCCATCCAGTGGATCTTGCGCTTGCCGCCGTAGCTCTTGGCGACTGCCGCATCGACCACCTTCAGCATCACCGGCGTGATGTCGAAGCCGGTGCCGTCGCCCTCGATGTACGGAATGATGGGCTGATCAGGGACGTTCAGCGAGAAGTCGGCGTTGACCGTGATCTTCTGCCCGCCCTCGGGCACCTTGATGTGCTGGTACATGAAAGAGGTCTCCACAAACCGCGCGTGCGGTGGGTCGTCGGGGAATGAATTCGCGGGAATTGATTCTAGGTCAACGACTGTCTGGCGACTGACGTGCCAGGGAGATCTCCGGACATCGGCTGGACACGCCGTGCCGGGCACGGCCTCAGGTGGCGCAGTAGGCCTGCCACTGCATCCACAGGCCGTGGCCGAGCGCCCAGCCGGACGCGAGCGCGAGCAGCGCGCCGGCGGCGCGCGTGGCCCAGGTCGTCGCAGCCGCCGAGGCCGACACGCCGAGGCGCAACCAGAGCATCGGCCCGAGCACCAGCCCGGCACCGCTGGCGACGGCGAAGGCCCCCATCGCGGCAGCGCCGGCGACGGCGGTGTTCGCCAGCGCGGCGACGACCAGGGCCGACTGCAGCAGCCCGCAGGGCCAGGCCACCCAGAGCGACCCGGCCGTTGCCGCGCGCGCCGGCCCCTTGATGCGCTGCCAGCCGCCGGCGTCGGCCTGCGGCGCACGGCGCTGGGCACTGCGGCCGATGTTCTCCAGCCATTGCGGCTGGCGCCCCTTCCACACCAGCCAGACCCCGAGGGCCAGCGCCGCGGCGTGGGCCAGGGTCCACAGCGGCCGCAATGCGGGGCTCAGCTCCCCGACCGCTGACAGGAGGTTGACGCCGGACGCGACCAGCGCACCGGCCATCGCGTAACCCAGAACACGCGCGAGATGGAAGCTCCAGAGGGCAGCCGGCTGGCCGCGCGGCAGCACCGCGGTGCACGCCGCGCCGCACATCGCGATGCAGTGCGGCGCCCCGGCCAGCCCGAGCATCAGCGCGCTGACGACGAGCGCGAAGTCCACGCGGGGCCTTGCTGAGTCATGCGCGGATTATCCCGTTGCGGGATAACCCGTGCCGGCTCAGATGATGCGCGAGAAGCGCTCGCGGTTGCCGCTGGCGCGCAGGTGCTTGTCGAAGACGGCGGCCACGCCGCGCACGTAGTACCAGCCCAGCGCGGTGATCTGGATCGAGTCGTCGTTCACCTCGACGAGACCGCCTTCGGCGAAGGGCTTGAGGTCCTCGATCTCGGCCGCGAAGTAGTCGCGGAACTTGATCATGTGGGAGAGTTCGATCGACTCGTACTCGACGCGCCCCTGGCACATGATGGCCATGATCACCGCCTGGCGCAGCAGGTCGTCGCGCGTCAGCGCGAGGCCGCGCACGATCGGGAATTCACCCTTGGCGATCGACTCGTAGTACTCGGGCAGGGTCTTGGCGTTCTGGCTGTAGGTCGCACCCATGCGGCCGATAGACGACACGCCCAGCGCGATCAGGTCGCAGTCGGGTTGCGTGCTGTAGCCCTGGAAGTTGCGGTGCAGGCGCCCCTGGCGGCGCGCCGCCGACAAGGCGTCACCGGGCAGCGCGAAGTGATCCATGCCGATGTAGGTGTAGCCCGCGGCGATGAAGCCGGCGATCGCGCCACCGAGCATCTTGATGCGCTCTTCGCCCTTGGGCAGATCCTCGGCGAGGATGCGGCGCTGCGGCTTGAAGCGGGTCGGCAGGTGCGCATAGGCGTACAGCGCGATGCGGTCCGGGCGCAGCTCGGCGATCTGCTGGATGGTGCGCGCGAACGACTCCGGCGTCTGCTTGGGCAGGCCGTAGATCAGGTCGGCGTTGATCGACTCGAAGCCGTTGGCACGGGCGGCGATCACGAGATCGCGCACGCTGTCATAGGACTGGACGCGGTGCACGGCCTCCTGCACCTCGGGATCGAAGTCCTGGATGCCGAAGCTGATGCGGTTGAAGCCGACGGCCGCCAGGCTGCGCAGCCGCTCCGGCGTCGCAGTGCGCGGATCGACCTCAATGGAGATCTCGGCGCCGGCGACGACCTTGAACGCGTCGCGCAGCGTGTTCATCAGCCGGGCGATCTCCTCGTCGGTGAGGAAGGTCGGCGAGCCGCCGCCGAAGTGCAGTTGCGAAACCGTCTGCCCCTTGCCCAGCTCGGCGACATGCATCGCGATCTCGGCCTCGAGCGCATCGAGGTACTCGGTGCTGCGCTCGTGGTGCTTCGTGATGATCTTGTTGCAGGCGCAGTAGTAGCAGACCGATTCGCAGAACGGGATGTGGATATAAAGCGACAGCGGCGGCGTGCCGCCGACGGTGCTGCCTTCGGCTCGTTGGCGCAGCGCCTGCCGGTACTCTGCTGGGCCGAAGGCCTCGCCGAAGCGATCCGCGGTGGGGTAAGAGGTATAGCGGGGGCCGGGCACGTCGAGGCGCCTCAGCAGTGCTTCAGGAACAATCGTGTCCATAATTCATCCGGCCGTCATGCGGTACGGGCTGGACTGTGCCAAACCCCCACCCGACGGGCTTGATCTGCCTCAAGCGACACCCCGGGACGCGAGCGAAGAATCGCCCCTGCCCTTGAGCGACGTCATGAGCGATACTCGGGTGAACACCGCCACGCCGGACCGAACTGCTTCCAATCGTCGAACCCCTATGAACAACACGTCTTCCGGCATCCGGCTCGAACCGTTCAAGGTCGCGTGCTCGAGCTGCAATCTGCGAGAACTGTGTCTGCCGGTCGGCATGTCCAACGATCAGCTCGAGCGCCTGGACACGATGGTGGCAACGCGCCGTGCAGTGCCGCGCGGCGAGACGCTGTTCCGCGCCGGCGATCCGTTCCTGTCGCTGTACGCGGTGCGCACCGGCTTCTTCAAGACCTGTGTCTCGTCTGAAGACGGGCGAGACCAGGTGACGGGTTTCCAGATGGCCGGCGAACTGCTCGGCCTCGACGGCATCGGCACCGACCGCCACACCTGCGACTCGGTCGCGCTCGAAGACTCCCAGGTCTGCGTGATCCCGTTCCAGCAGCTGGAAGACCTGTCGCGCGAGTTCAGCGACCTGCAGCGCCAGCTGCACAAGATCATGAGCCGCGAGATCGTTCGCGATCACGGCGTGATGCTGCTGCTGGGCAGCATGCGGGCCGAGGAACGCCTCGCCGCCTTCCTCCTGAACCTGACCCAACGGCTGCAGACGCGCGGCTTCTCGCCGCATTCGCTGATCCTGCGCATGACGCGCGAAGAGATCGGCAGCTACCTGGGCCTGAAGCTCGAGACGGTCAGCCGCACCTTCTCGAAGTTCCAGGATGACGGCATCCTGGAAGTCAAGCAACGCCAGATCCGCGTGCTCGACCCGCAAGCCCTGCAGAAGCTCGTCAACGGCTCCTCGGCCGCCTGCTGAGACGGCTGCCCTTACGCCAGACGCCGCGCACCGCGCGGCGTCTTGCTTTCAGCGGCCGCGAAAGCTGCGGCTGTTGATCTCGGCTTCGCTGCGCGACAGCAGCAGCGTCAGGCCCGCCGCCGCGGCCACGACCACCCACAGCGCGAAGAAGGCCACGGTGTAGACCGCCACCGGCTGCAGTTCGACCACCGCACCGCCGAGCCAGCGCAGCGAGGCCGGGTCGACGAAGGCGAACAGCGCCAGCTCGAGCACCACAGCCGCCATGAAGGCCGGCCAGAGCACGGCGCTCCAGTCTCTTGCCCGCCGCTTCATGACCGTGCCCGCGAAAAGCGCGTCAGGGCGCCGCCGTGGCGGCGTGGTTGCGGGCCGCGACGGCCGGCGTGTCCGCCTGCACCTGGCCGGATTGAGGAACCGAAGACGGCACCTCGGTGATCACCGCCTCGGCGCCGCGGATCGCGATCACGGCCGTCGACAGCGACGCGACGACGACCACCAGCGGACCGCCAAGGACCAGCCAGACCATGCCGATGCGCCACCAGGGCGTCGTGTCGCGGGAAACTTGATTCGGATTCATCAGGGACTCCTGTCGTGGCCGCTTCAGCGGGGGACGACGAAGGTGGAATTCTCGGAAGCGACCACGGAAGACGGATCCCGGGCGTCGGGCAGCCGGTCGACGTGGAACTGTATCGTGTGGGCACCGGGCCCTGCCTGCGTGGCGGTTTGCGGCGGCACGCGCAGCGCGATCGTCACCCAGCGGGCGCCGGCGGAGTCGACGTCGAACTCCGGCTGCCCGTCGATCACCATGCCCGCCAGGCCTTCGGCACGCACGCGGTAGCGCTGCGGCGACTCGGTGGCGTTCATGACCTGCAGCCGGTACAGGTTCTCGATGTAGCCGTCGTCGACGATGCGGGCGAGCGACGCCCGGTCACGCACCACGTCGACGCGGAACGGGTGTCGCAGCGCGAGGCTGGCAGCGAAGGCGCCGACGATGACGAACAGGATCGCGGTGTACACCAGCACCCGCGGCCGGAACACCCGCTGCAGCATCTGCCCGCGCGTCTGATGCTGCGCCATGCCGTTCTGCGTGGCATAGCGGATCAGCCCGCGCGGGTACTTCATCTTGTCCATCACGCCATTGCAGACGTCGATGCAGGCGGTACAGCCGATGCACTCGTACTGCAGGCCATCGCGAATGTCGATGCCCGTGGGACAGACCTGGACGCACAGCCCGCAGTCGATGCAGTCGCCCAGCCCCTGGCTGCGCGCGTCGACCTTGCGCGAACGCGTGCCGCGCGGGTCTCCCCGCTCGGCGTCGTAGCTGACGATCAGCGTGTCCTTGTCGAACATCGCGCTCTGGAAACGCGCGTACGGGCACATGTACTTGCAGACCTGCTCGCGCATGTAGCCGGCGTTGCCCCAGGTGGCGAAGCCGTAGAACAGGGTCCAGAAGGTCTCCCAGGGCCCGAGCGAGAAGGCGAACGCGGATGGCAGAAGTTCGCGGATCGGGGTGAAGTAGCCGACGAAGGTCAGGCCGGTCCACAGCGCGATCAGGATCCAGACGGTCTGCGTTGCGCTCTTGCGCCACAGCCGCTGGAAGTTCCAGGGGCCGGCATCGAGCCGCATGCGGGCGTTGCGGTCACCTTCGAAGCGCCGCTCGACCCACATGAAGATCTCGGTGTAGACCGTCTGCGGGCAGGCGTAGCCGCACCACAGCCGCCCGGCCACCGCGGTGAACAGGAACAGCGCATACGCCGAGATCATCAGCAGCGCCGACAGGTAGATCAGGTCCTGCGGATACAGGACCAGCCCGAAGATGTAGAAGCGCCGCGCCCCGAGATCGAAGAGCACCGCCTGGCGCGCGTTCCAGTCGAGCCAGGGCAGGCCGTAGAACACGAGCTGCGTGATCCACACCAGCGCCCAGCGCCAGCCGTTGAACCAGCCCGAGACCGAGCGTGCGTAGATGCGCTTGCTCTTGACGTAAAGAGAAACGACCGCCTCGGTCGCGGCACCGGCTGTCGCCGGCGCCTCGTCCGAGGCGGCCGATGCCGGGACGGGCCGGTTGTCGAGGTCGGCCCGGGCCTGGCTCATCTCATGCTCCCGTTCAGCGCGTCGCGACGGTGCTCGTCTGCGACAGGCTCCAGACGTAGGCACCCAGCACGTGGATCTGCTCCGGGCTCAGCCGCGAGGCCTGCGCCGGCATGATGTTGACCTTGCCGTTGACGACCATGTCGACGATCGCCTGCTCGCCATAACCGTGCAGCCAGATCTTGTCGGTCAGGTTGGCCGAACCCACCGCCTGCATGCCCTTGCCGTCGGGGCCGTGGCAGGCCGCGCAGACCGCGAACTTCGCCTTGCCCTGCTGCGCCGCCACCTCGTTGTGCGGGCTGCCCGACAGGCTCAGCACGTACTGGGCGACGTTCTTCACGTCTTCGGGCGTGCCGACGGCTGCAGCCATCGGCGGCATGTTGCCGACGCGGCCGAGGGTGATCGTTTCCTTGATCTTGTCGAGCGTGCCGCCATGCAGCCAGTCGTTGTCGGTCAGGTTGGGGAAACCCTTGCTGCCGCGAGCATCCGAGCCATGGCACTGGGCGCAGTTGTTGGCGAACAGGCGCTCGCCGATGGCCATCGCCTGCGGGTCCTTGGCCAGCACCTCGGCGGGCTGGTCGACGAACTTCGCGTACAGCGGCGCCATCTGTTCACGCGCCTTTTCCATCTCGGTCGAGTGCTGGCCGGTGCTGGTCCACTGCAGCGAACCCTTGTGGCTGCCGAGACCCGGATACAGAACCAGATAGATGACCGCGAACGCGACCGTCACGAGGAACAGCCCGGCCCACCAGCGCGGCAGGGGGTTGTTCAGTTCGCGCAGGTCCTCGTCCCAGACGTGGCCGGTCGTGTTGTCGTCGGCCATCACCTTGCGGCGGCTGGCGATGATCAGCAGCACCAGGCAGAAGACCAGGCTGACGATGGTGATGCCGGCCACATAAAGCGACCAGCCTGAGTTGAAGAAATCGCTCATTTCCGTTCTCCTGAGGCCTCGACGCCTTCCTTCTCGGCGAAGGGAAGCATCGCGGCCTCATCGAATTGGCCACGGCGCCGCCGAGACCAGGCCCAGACCACGATCCCGATGAAGAGCGCGAAGCTCGCGACGGTGACGATGGTGCGGAGGGTGTTGATGTCCATGGTCGTGGACGGCGTCACTTGACGGCCGTTCCCAGCACCTGCAGGTAGGCGATGACCGCGTCCATCTCGGTCTTGCCCTTGACCTCGCCGGCCGCCTGCGCGATCTCGTCGTCGCTGTAGGGCACGCCGACCGAGCGCAGCGCCTTCATGCGCGGCGCCAGACCGTCGGCGTCGACCTCGTTGCGCGACAGCCAGGGGTAGGCCGGCATGTTGGACTCGGGCACCAGATCACGCGGGTTGTTCAGGTGAATGCGGTGCCACTCGTCGCTGTAGCGGCCACCCACGCGCTGCAGGTCGGGGCCCGTGCGCTTGCTGCCCCACTGGAACGGATGGTCGTAGACGAACTCGCCGGCCATCGAGTAGTGGCCGTAGCGCAGCGTCTCGGAACGGAACGGACGCACCATCTGCGAGTGGCAGCCGTAGCAGCCCTCGCGGATGTAGATGTCACGGCCGGCCAGCTGCAGCGGCGTGTAGGGCTTCAGGCCTTCGACCGGCTGGGTCGTCGAGCGCTGGAAGAACAGCGGCACGATCTCGACGAGCCCGCCGACGGCAACCGTCAGCAGGATCAGCACGATCATCAGGAAGTTGCTGGTCTCGATCTTCTCGTGACCGCCGACGGCATGGTTTTTTGCCATGGTCATGTATCTCCTAGGGTTCTGGCGGTCAGGCGTGGGCGGCGACCATCGGGATCGGGGCCGGGACGACCTTGCCGCTCTTGATGGTCATGACCGTGTTCCAGGCCATGATGACCATGCCGGTCAGGTACAGCAGGCCGCCGCCGAGGCGGATCACGTAGAACGGGTACGTGGCCTTGACGCCTTCGACGAAGCTGTAGACCAGCGTGCCGTCGGGGTTGACCGCACGCCACATCAGACCCTGCATGACACCGGCGATCCACATCGCGGCGATGTAGAGCACGATGCCGATCGTGGCGATCCAGAAGTGCAGCTCGATGGCGCGCGTGCTGTACATCGTCTGGCGGCCGAACATGCGCGGGATCAGGTGGTACAGCGAGCCCATCGAGATCAGGCCCACCCAGCCGAGCGCACCACTGTGCACGTGGCCGACGGTCCAGTCCGTGTAGTGGGACAGCGCGTTGACCGTCTTGATCGACATCATCGGCCCTTCGAAGGTCGACATGCCGTAGAACGACAGCGAGACGATCAGGAACTTCAGGATCGGGTCGTCGCGCAGCTTATGCCAGGCGCCCGACAGCGTCATGATGCCGTTGATCATGCCGCCCCAGCTCGGGGCCAGCAGGACCAGCGAGAAGATCATGCCGATCGACTGCGTCCAGTCGGGCAGCGCGGTGTAGTGCAGGTGGTGCGGGCCCGCCCACATGTACGTGAAGATCAGCGCCCAGAAGTGCACGATCGACAGGCGGTAGCTGTAGACCGGGCGGCCGGCCTGCTTCGGGATGTAGTAATACATCATCCCCAGGAAGCCGGCGGTGAGGAAGAAGCCGACGGCGTTATGGCCGTACCACCACTGGACCATCGCGTCCTGAACGCCCGCGTAGACCGAGTAGCTCTTGGTCAGCGACACCGGCACTTCGGCGCTGTTGACGATGTGCAGCAGCGCCACGGCGATGATGAAGGCGCCGAAGAACCAGTTCGCCACGTAGATGTGACGCACGGTGCGCTTGCCGATCGTGCCGAAGAACACGATGGCGTAGGACACCCACACGACGGCGATCAGGATGTCGATCGGCCACTCGAGCTCGGCGTACTCCTTGCCGGTCGTGAAGCCCAGCGGCAGCGAGATCGCCGCGAGCAGGATCACCACCTGCCAGCCCCAGAACGTGAACATCGCCAGCTTGGGCAGGAACAGCGAGGCCTGACAGGTGCGCTGGACGACGTGGTAGGAGGTCGCGAACAGCGCCGAGCCACCAAACGCGAAGATGACCGCGTTGGTGTGCAGCGGCCGCAGACGCCCGTAAGTGATGTAGGGGATGCCGAAGTTCAGGTCCGGCCATGCCAGCTGGGCGGCGATGATCACCCCCACCAGCATGCCGACGATCCCCCACAGCACGGCCACCACGGAGAAATACCTCACCGGGGTGTCGTAGTACACCGGGGTCGCCGGTGACGATTCATGAGCCATACGGCTTCTCCTCGCGTCGTTCAGGAAGCAAATTTGACGATTTTTCTGGCTTGATCTGGGTTAAGACTTGACGGTCATCAACCGGACCATCGTCGTCCCGCAAGATGCGCTCGCCTTCGTGCTCGAGGTCCTCGAACTGACCGCGATGCAGCGCCCAGCCGAAGACGCCGAGGATGATCAGCACCAGCACCGCCGACAGCGGGATGAGCAGGTACAGGATGTCCATGCGACGACCTCAGCGCCCCGCCCGCAGCGCGTTCAGCACCACGAAGAGCGAACTACCCGCCATGCCCAGGCCAGCGGCCCACGGCGGTAGCCAGCCCACCAGGGCCAGCGGAATGCACGCGGCGTTGTACGCCGCGGCCCAGATCATGTTCTGCCGCACGATGCGCATCGCGCGGGCGGCGACGCAACGCGCCGTGACGAGGTCCAGCGGCCGGTTCGACGCCAGCACGGCATCGGCCTGGGCGCGGGCGACCAGCGCACCCTGCCCCATCGCCAGCGACACGTCGGCGCGCGCCAGGACCGGCGCGTCGTTGACGCCGTCGCCGACCATGACGACGCGGTCACCGGCGCGCTGAGCCGCGGCCACCGCCGCCAGCTTGTCCTCGGGACGGGCGCCGCCGACGAAGGAGTCGAGGCCGAGGCGAGCCGCCAGGCGGGCCGCACGGGCCGGCGCATCGCCGGACAGCAGCGTGACACGCACGCCGGCAGCCTGCAGCGCACGCACCGCGTCATCGGCACCGGGGCGCAGCAGTTCGTCGAACCCGAAGGCCGCCACGGGCTTGCCGTCACGCGACAGCCAGACCTGCACCTCGTCGCGCTCGGCCGCCCCAGCAAACGCGGCTCGGCCGAGACACCACGGCACGCCATCGCCGTCGACTCCGCGCAGGCCCTCGCCGGCCACTTCCTCGACCGACTGCCAGATCCGCCCGCTGGCCGGCAGCGCCGCCGCCAGCGTCTGCGACAAGGGGTGACGCGACCAGGCGGCCAGCGAAGCGGCATGGCCCAGCGCGTCCACCGACTCGTCGAAGACCCGGGTCACGGCGAGCGCCGGACGGTCTTCGGTCAGGGTGCCGGTCTTGTCGATGAACACCCGCTCGGCACGGGCGAGATCCTCGAGAGCGTCCAGGCGCTGCAGCAGCACGCCACGGCGCGCCAGGCCGCCGGCGGCGGCGACCATCGTCGCCGGCGCCGCCAGCGACAGCGCGCAGGGGCAGGTGACGATCAGGACCGAGACCGCGACCCAGATCGCACGCGAAGGATCGATGACGCTCCAGACGGCCGCACCGCCGGCGGCCAGCAGCAGCACCGTCCACAGGAAGGGCACCGCCCAGCGGTCGGCGACGCGCGCCAGCGCCGGGCGCTGCGACATCGCCTCGCGCATCATCGAGACGATGGCCTCGTAGCGTGTGTCGGCGCCGGCCCGCTCGACGAGCATCGTGACCGGCGCACCGAGGTTCAGGCTGCCGGCGACGACCGCCGCGCCGAGGGGCTTGTCGACCGCGACCGACTCGCCGGTCAGCAGCGACTCGTCGGCCTGGGTCGCCCCGTCGACGAGCGCGCCGTCCGCCGGGAAGGCCTGCCCGAGCGCGACGCGCACCCGGTCGCCGGCGACGAGCCGCTGAACACTCACTTCGGTGGTGCTGCCGTCGGCCTCGAGCCGCTGCGCGGTCTCGGGCAGACGGGCCAGGGCCCCTTCCAGCGCCGCCGCCGCACGATGGCGGGCACGCAACTCCAGGTAGCGCCCACCGAGCAGGAAGCTGACGAACATCGTCAGCGAGTCGAAGTACACCTCATGACCGAAGACGCCTGCCGGGTCGAAGGTCGCCCCGGTGCTGGCGACGAAGGTCACGGCCACGCCGATCGCGACCGGCACGTCCATGCCGATGCGGCCGCTGCGCAGCCCGCGCCAGGCGCCGCGGAAGAACGGCCCGGCCGAGAACAGCACCACCGGGATCGACAGCACCCAGCTGCCCCAGTTGAGCAGCTGCCGCATCTCCATCGAGAAGTCCGCCGGGCCCGCGACGTAGCTGGGGGTCGCGAACATCATGACCTGCATGGCGCAGAAGCTCGCCACGAACAGGCGCCACAGCGCGGCACGGTGCTCGGCGCGACGCATCTCGCGCGCCGGCGCCGCGGCGTCGGGAACCGCGTCGTAGCCGGCGGCGCGGATCGCGGCGATCAACGCGGAAGGCTGCGTGCGGGCCGGATCCCAGCGCACGGTGGCACGCTGTGCCGCGGCGCTGACACGCGCCTCGCGCACGCCGTCGACCGCCCGCAGCGCGTTCTCGATGATGCCGGTGCAGGCGGCGCAGTACATGCCGGAGACCTGCAGCGCCGATTCGCCCAGCCGCACCCCGTCGCTCTCCTGGACCCAGCGCGTGAAACGCGCCTGCTCCAAAGGATCGTCGACGGCGGCCAGGGAGGGGGCCGCTTGCTGGACGGGGGCGATGCCGGTGAGACTCATGGAAGCTGGAGATCGGGGGCGGCGGTCACCGTCGCCGGAATATGTAGTTTCGCTTCCTGCCTCGAACATGACGACCTATATCAAAGTTTATAGCTATCCGCGTTTGACCGGAGTACTTGCACTTCTTGTCTTTTTTGCGCTACGTGCAGCACACGCTCAGGGGGGGCCGCAGCCGAAGCTGCCCACCGTGCCATTGACGGCGGGCATGCACGTGATCCACGCCGAGGTGGCGCAGACCCCCGAGCAACAAGCCACCGGGATGATGTTCAGGCGCGAGATGGGCCCGAACGAAGGGATGCTGTTCTTCAACCGCGAGGCGGGGGTGCGCTGCTTCTGGATGCGCAACACCTTGCTGCCGCTGTCGATCGCGTTCATCGCCGACGACGGCACCGTCGTCAACACGGCCGAGATGCAGCCTCAAAGCGACGAATCCCACTGCTCGGCGAAGCCGGTCCGCTTCGCCCTTGAGATGCGTCAGGGCTGGTTCGCCAAACGTGGCATTGGCGCCGGCTTCAAGCTCCGCGGCGCACCGTTTGGCAACTGAGCCGCACTGATTTACTCAAACAAAAAACCGACCGCGCCGGTTGGGCTTGCGGTCGGTTAGCGCGATCAGCCCGTCAGGGCGTGATCGACCGGGGATCAGACGCGATCAGGCCGCGTAGTTCGCCTCGGCGAACGACCAGTTCACGAGCTTGTCGAGGAAGGTCTCGACGAACTTCGGGCGCAGGTTGCGGTAGTCGATGTAGTAAGCGTGCTCCCAGACGTCGACCGTCAGCAGCGGCGTGTCGCCGGTGGTCAGCGGCGTGCCCGCGGCACCCATGTTGACGATGTCGACCGAGCCGTCGGCCTTCTTGACCAGCCAGGTCCAGCCGGAGCCGAAGTTGCCGACCGCCGACTTCACGAAGGCCTCCTTGAAGGCCGCGTAGGAGCCCCACTTCGCGACGATCGCCGCGGCCAGCGCCCCGGCCGGCTCGCCGCCGCCTTCGGGCTTCATGCAGTTCCAGAAGAAGGTGTGGTTCCAGATCTGCGCGGCGTTGTTGTAGATGCCGCCGGAAGACTTGCGCACGACCTCCTCGAGCTCGAGACCCTCGAACTCGGTGCCCTTCTGCAGGTTGTTCAGATTCACGACGTACGCGTTGTGGTGCTTGCCGTGGTGGTACTCCAGCGTCTCGCGGCTGTAGTGCGGCGCCAGGGCGTCGAGGGCATACGGCAGGGGAGGCAGCGTGCGTTCCATGGAGTCGTTCCTGTGGGTGGATGAAAGCTGTCGGGGATTGTAGGCACCGCATTCATTTGATGCAGACCCCTTCCGTTCGACCCCGAAGACGCGTATGGCCGCCGCCCCGTCCGCCCAGACGGCCCGCAGCTCGTCGCCCGGCCGCAGCCCGTCCGCCCGCAGCACCGGCCGCCCGGAAGGTGTCTCGACCCAGGCGTAGCCGCGCTGCAGCACCCGCGCCGGGTCGAGCGCCGCCAGACGCTGGCGGCCGAGCTCGAGGTTCGAGCGCAGGCGATCCAGGCGCGACACCGTCGCCGCGCGCAGACGCAGCCCCAGCGCCATCGCACGTTGCGTTCGCTGCGACAGCTGAGGTGCCAGCGCCTGCTGCAAGCGCAGCTCCAGCGCCGCCAGCCGCTGACGCTGCTGCGCCACCCCGGCGGCCGGCCGCCCCAGGCGCAGCGCGGCGGTGTCCAGGCGCTGGGCCTGGCGATCGAGCTGGCGCCGCAGCGCACGCTGCAGCGCCTCGGACCGGGACGCCAGCGCCACCAGCAGGTCGACGCGGGCCGGCGCCGCCAGCTCCGCCGCCGCCGTCGGCGTCGGCGCGCGCAGGTCGGCGGCAAGGTCGGCCAGCGTGACGTCGGTCTCGTGACCCACGCCGCAGACCACCGGGATCGGCGACGCCGCCACCGCGCGCACCACGCGTTCGTCGTTGAAGGCCCACAGGTCCTCGAGCGAGCCGCCGCCGCGCACCAGCAGCAGCACCTGGACCTCGCGGCGATCGGCCGCCGTGCGCAGCGCGGCCACGATCGCCGCCGGCGCCTCGCCGCCCTGGACCGGCGTCGGGTAGACGACGACCGCCACCTGCGGCGCCCGCCGCGCCAGCGCGGTGAGCACGTCGCGCAGCGCCGCGGCACCGGGCGAGGTGACGACGCCCAGAACACGCGGATGCGGCGGGATCGGCCGCTTGCGCGCCGCGTCGAAGAGTCCGGCCGCCTCCAGCCGGGCCCTCAGGCGCAGAAACTCCTCGTACAGCGTGCCCGCCCCCAGGCGCTGCAGCGACTCGACGACGATCTGCAGTTCGCCGCGCGCGTCGTAGACACCCAGCCGCCCGCGCAACTCGACCTGCAGGCCGTCGCGAGGCTGGAAGTCGAGCAGCGCCGCGGCGCGGCGGAACATCGCGCAGCGCAGCAGCGCCGGCTGGCCGTCGTGGTCCTTCAGCGAGAAATAACAGTGGCCGCTGGCGGCGCGCGTGAAACCCGAGATTTCGCCGCGCACGGCGACCGCGCCGAAACGCGCCGACAAGGCATCGGCGGTGGCCAGCAACAGCCCCGCGACGCTCCACACCTGGCGCGGCGACGCCACACCCGCAGCCGGGTCAAGCGCGCTCATTGCACCCCCCGTCACGGCGGAACTCCACAGGCCGGAACATCAGGTCAGGCGGGCGCGTATACCACGCCAGGAGCCCACGAAGATCTCGCAAGTGATTGATTTCACTGAAGAAAAAAATGCTGAAAAATGGGGCAAACCAAGCGCGGCCCAATCCTGGCGCGGGTTTGGAGCGGCTGCCGACGGCTTCTCCACAAAGTTATCCACAAATGGCGTGGATACGCGCCGGGGGCTTCGCAGATTGCGCCGCAGCGGCTGTGGCGGACAGGGCTTGCCTCATAATCCGCCGGCTGCGGCGAGCCCTGCCGCTCACCTCGAAGAACCCCTTGCTGACGATCATACAAGCGGCCGGCTGGCCGATCTGGCTCCTGATCCTCTGCTCGATCGTGGCCCTGGCGCTCATCATGGAGCGGCTGTATCACCTGCGCACGCCGCTGATCGCCCCCCCGACGCTGCTCGACGAGGTCATCGGCGTTTCGCGCAACAGCCTGCCGGCGCAGGACGTCGTCGCCAAGCTGGCCGACAACTCGCTGCTGGGCGGCGTGCTGGCCGCCGGCCTGCAGGCCGTGATCGCCGACCCGCGCATCCAGGAGCAGGCCCTGCGCCAGGCGATGGAGAACGCCGGGCGCACCGCGGTGCACACGACCGAGCGCTACCTGAACACGCTCGGCACGATCGCCGCGGCAGCGCCGCTGCTGGGGCTGTTCGGCACCGTCATCGGCATGATCGAGATCTTCGGCTCGCAGGCGCCCACCGGCGCGACGAACCCGCAGATGCTGGCCCACGGCATCTCGGTGGCGCTCTACAACACCGCCTTCGGCCTGATCATCGCGATCCCGTCGCTGATGTTCTACCGTTACTTCCGTGGCCGGGTCGACGCCTTCCAGCTGACGATGGAACTGGCCGCCGAGCGCCTGGTGCCGCACCTGATGCGCTTCGCCGTGCGCGGCAACCCGGCCGCCTGAGCCCGCGATGCGCTTCAGCCGCCGCCGCCCCGAGGAACCGGAGATCAACCTGATCCCGTTCATCGACGTGCTGCTCGTCGTGCTCATCTTCCTGATGCTGTCGACGACCTATTCGCGTTTCACCGAGCTGCAGATCACGCTGCCGGCGGCCGACGCCGAGAAGCTGCGCGAACGGCCGGCCGAGATCATCGTCGCCGTGGCCGCCGACGGCCGCTACGCGATCGACCGCCAGGCGGTGGACGGCCGCGACGTCGCGCAGCTGGCCGCCGCGCTCGGCGCCGCCGCCAAGGGCCGCCAGGACGTCGTCGTCATCATCTCGGCCGACGCGATGGCCGCGCACCAGTCGGTGATCAACGTGCTCGACGCGGCGCGCCGCGCCGGGCTCTCGCGCCTGACCTTCGCCTCGCAGACGCCGAACGGCGCCCGCTGATGTCGCTGGCCGCGCGGCTCGAGGCGCTGCTGCTGCGCCACTGGTGGCGGCCGCGGCGCACGGCGCTGGCGGCGACGCTGGCGCCGCTCGAGTCGCTCTATGCCGGCGTGTCGCGCCGCGCCGCCGAGGTCCAGCCGCAACGCGCCCCGGTGCCGGTGGTCGTCGTCGGCAACCTGATCGTCGGCGGGGCCGGCAAGACGCCGACCGTCATCGCGCTGGTGCGCGCGCTGCAGGCCGCCGGATACACGCCGGGCGTGATCTCGCGCGGCTTCGGCCGCGACGGCGACGGCGTGCACGACGTCCGGCCCGACGCCTCGCCTGCCGACGCCGGCGACGAACCGCTGCTGATCCGCCGCCGCGCCGGCGTGCCGGTCTGGGTCGGCCGGGATCGTGTCGCCGCCGCGCGTGCGCTCTGCGCCACCCACCCGGAGGTCGACGTGCTCGTCTCCGACGACGGCCTGCAGCACCGACGCCTGGCACGCGACGCCGAGATCGTCGTCTTCGACGAGCGCGGCATCGGCAACGGCCGGCTGCTGCCCGCCGGCCCGCTGCGCGAGCCGATGCCGGCGACACTGTCGCGCGGGCGCTTCGTGCTCTACAACGCGCCGGCCCCGACGACGCCGCTGCCGGGCGTCTGCGCGACGCGCACGCTGGGCGACGCGCTGGCGCTGGAAGACTGGGCGGCCGGCCGTCGCGGCGAAGGCGTCGCGCTGGCCACGCTGCGCGGCCGCCGCCTGCTGGCGCTGGCCGGCATCGCCTCGCCCGAGCGTTTCTTCTCGATGCTCGAGGCCGCCGGGCTGGAGATCGAACGCCTGCCGCTGCCCGACCACCACGACTTCGCCGCCCTGCCCTGGCCGGCCGGCACGCCGGAGGTGCTGGTCACCGAGAAGGACGCCGTCAAGCTCGCCGGCCGTAACGCGGGCGGGACGCGCGTGTGGGTCGTCGGGCTAGACTTCGCGCTTCCCGATTCACTCGTTCAGGACGTGCTGCGCCTCATCGCGCCGCCGCGAACCCGATGACGCTCGACCACCGTCTGATCGACCTGCTCGTCTGCCCCGTCTGCAAAGGCCCGCTGGAAGTCTCCCGCGACGAGCTGCAGCGCCCCACCGACCTCGTCTGCAACGCCGACCGCCTCGCCTTCCCGATCCGCGACGGCATCCCGGTGATGCTCGAGACCGAGGCCCGCAGCCTGGACCTGCCACCCGCGCCGTGAGCTTCACGGTCCTGATCCCGGCGCGCCTCGCGTCGACGCGCCTGCCGCGCAAGCCGCTGGCCGACATCGGCGGGCTGCCGATGATCGTGCGTGTCGCGCGCCGCGTCGCCGATGCCGGTGCCGAGCGGATCGTCGTCGCCTGCGACGACGCCGACATCGCCGCAGCCTGCGCCGCGCACGGCGTCGAAGCCGTGCTGACACGCGCCGACCACCCCAGCGGCAGCGACCGCCTGGCCGAGGCCTGCACGCTGCTGGGCCTGGACGGCACGGCGCGCATCGTCAACGTGCAGGGCGACGAGCCGCTGATCGACCCGGCGCTGGTGCGCCGCTGCGCCGATCTGCTCGACGAGCGCCCGGACTGCGTGATGAGCACGGCCGCGCACGCCATCGATTCGGCCGAGGACTTCGCCAACCGCAACGTCGTGAAGGTCGTGCTCGACGCCGCCGGACGTGCGCTGTACTTCAGCCGCGCGCCGATCCCGTGCTGGCGCGACGGCGCGCCGGGCGCGCTGGCCGAGCCCGCGCCGCTGCGCCACGTCGGCATCTACGGCTACCGCGCCGGCTTCCTGCGCCGCTTCCCGGCGCTGGAGCCCGCGCCGCTGGAACGGCTGGAGTCGCTGGAGCAGCTGCGCGTGCTGTGGCACGGCGAACGCATCGCGGTGCACGTCGCCGCCCACGCGCCGGGCGCCGGCGTCGACACGCCGGAAGACCTGGAGCGCGTGCGCGCGCTCTTCGCCTGAACGCCGGGCGGCCCCGGCCCGGTCGCCCGGGCGTCAGGCTGGCGCGGGAGTGCGCGTGTTACGCTCCTTTGAATCGCGCCCGGCAGCGCCGGCCGCAGCAAGCATCACCACAAAGCTCGAGGAAGCGATGAGACTGATCCTGTTGGGGGCGCCCGGCGCCGGCAAAGGCACGCAGGCGGCCCAGATCTGCCGCAAGTACGGCATCCCGCAGATTTCCACCGGCGACATGCTGCGTGCGGCGGTCAAGGCCGGCACCGAACTCGGCCTGGCGGCCAAGAAGGTGATGGACGCCGGCGGCCTGGTCAGCGACGACATCATCATCGGCCTGGTCAAGGAACGCATCGCGCAGCCCGACTGCGCCGGCGGCTTCCTGTTCGACGGCTTCCCGCGCACGATCCCGCAGGCCGACGCGATGAAGGCCGCGGGCGTCAAGCTCGACGTCGTGCTCGAGATCGACGTGCCCGACGAGGCGATCATCGAGCGCATGAGCGGCCGCCGCGTGCACGTCGGCTCGGGCCGCACCTACCACGTCAAGTTCAACCCGCCGAAGACCGAAGGCGTCGACGACGAGACCGGCGAGCCGCTGATCCAGCGCGAGGACGACAAGGAAGAGACGGTGCGCAAGCGCCTGGACGTCTACCAGAGCCAGACGCGCCCGCTCGTCGACTACTACTCCGCCTGGGCCGCCACCGGCGACGCGCAGGCCCCCCGCTACCGCCGCATCAGCGGCACCGGCACGGTCGAGGAGATCACCGGGCGCGCGTTCGCGGCGCTCGAGAGCTGATCCTCCCGGCCCTTTCTTTCCCCCGCACGCCCGTCAGAGGCGAAGGAGACAACGGATGGAAATCCAGGGCAAGGTGTTCATCGTCACCGGCGGCGCGTCGGGCCTCGGCGAAGGCACGGCACGCCGGCTGGCGGCACACGGCGCCAAGGTCGTCGTCGCCGACCTGCAGGTCGAACGCGGCGAAGCGGTCGCCCGCGAGATCGGCGGCGTCTTCGTGCGCTGCGACGTCAGCCAGGAGGCCGATGCGCAGGCGGTGGTCGATGCCGCAGTCGCGGCCGGCAAGCTGGCCGGCCTGGTCAACTGCGCCGGCATCGCGCCGGCGGTGAAGACCGTCGGCAAGGACGGCGCGCACCCGCTGGCGACGTTCACGAAGACGATCCAGGTGAACCTGGTCGGCTCGTTCAACATGATCCGCCTGGCCGCCGCGGCGATGGCGAAGAACGAGCCCGAACCCACCGGCGAGCGCGGCGTGCTGATCAGCACCGCCAGCGTCGCCGCCTACGACGGCCAGATCGGCCAGGCGGCCTATGCCGCGAGCAAGGGTGGCATCGTCGGCATGACGCTGCCGATCGCCCGCGACCTGGCGCGCAACGGCATCCGCAACATGACGATCGCGCCGGGCATCTTCGGCACGCCGATGCTGTTCGGCATGCCGGCCGAAGTGCAGCAGGCACTGGCCGCCGGCGTGCCCTTCCCCAGCCGCCTCGGCACGCCCGAGGACTACGCCAAACTGGTGCAGCACATCGTCGAGAACGACATGCTCAACGGCGAGGTGATCCGGCTGGACGGGGCGATCCGGCTGGCGCCGAAGTAAGAGCAGGCGGGCGGCACCACGGCGTGCCGCATGGCACGGCCCCGCCGGGTCGGTGCAATGTCAGCGGATTCGACGCACCTTCGGCGTTGAACGAACGCCTTCCATCCGCAGGAAGAAGCTGCCGAGCATGCCGCGCTCGATGACTGCTTCGTTGTTGGTCAGCGTGACGGTGCCGGAGTCGTTGCCGATGAACTCCCAGACCTGACCGTTGTCGAGCTTGAACGTCGCACCCGGTCGCCAGCCGTCGAATTCGCTGACGATCCGGACCTTGACGCTGGAAAGCGTTTCACGCACGACCGGGCTCGGCAAACCGAACTCCTTCGTCTTGCGCTCGGCTTCGGCGGTTCGCTTGCGCTCCTCCTCGCCCTTCAGTTCGCGAGCACCGGCCTCGAAACAGGCCAGACGCGCGTCACGGTCGGCCAATTCGAGGCACGAGGCGATGCCTCCGGAAGCCGCCGCGTGCGCAGGCACGAGCCCCACGGAGAGCAGCACCGCAAACAGCCCGGAATAAGCAAACTTCATCACGAATCACCCTTGAAAGAAAAAAAGGGTCGACCCATGGTCGACCCCTTTCGCCGGTAGTGCGCGTTCCACGAGAGAACGCGCAAACTACCAATCGACAGTACGACGGATTACAAGTCGAAGCGGACGCCAGCGTAATAGCGGCGGCCGATCGCATCATAAACGTCGGCAGCCGTGCCGGCACCGGTCGTGCCCCACAGGAGCGCGTTGCTGTCCGTCTTCGGGCCCTTGGCATTGAACGCGTTGTCCATGCCGAAGTACCAGGTCGCCTTGCCGTAGGTGTAGGAGGCCTGGAAGTCGAACTGCGTGTACGACGGCACGCTGACCACACCGCGACCGAACAGCTGGTCGTCGAGGTAGGACTTGCCGATGTACGTCGTCGTCGTGTTGATCGCGAAGTCCTTGTAGGTGTAACCCACGGACAGCGCCGCACGATCACGAGCCGCTCCGATCTCGCCGACGAACGGGTCCTTCGTGCCCAGGCGAGCGACCGGCAGTTCGTAGCCGTCATCCAGATACGTGTAAGCGATACGGCCGCTCAGGCGCCCCGGACCGACACGGTCACTGTACGAAGCCGTCAGGTCAACACCCGAGGTGAAGAGACCACCGCTGTTCGTCGCCGGAGAGTTGACGTACTCAAGAGAACCAGCGCTGTTCGCGCCGATGTTGGCCGGGCGACGAATGATGAACTGGCAGAAGTACGTGTCCCCGCCGTAGCACTGGTTGAGCGAAGTCTGACGACCCACGTTCGTGATCGCGTCTTCGATCTTCACCCGGAAGTAATCCGCGGTGAACACGACGTTTTTCAGCGCGCTGGGAGCGTAGACCAGGCCCAGGGTCCAGGTCTTGCCCGTTTCTTCCTTCAGGTTCGGGTTGCCGGAGTCGTAACCGCTGACGCCTTGCGCGTCCGACTGGTTCAGCGTGAACGAGCCGTTCGCGGCGATGTTCGCGGCCACGCCAGGGTCGGCACGGCAGGCATCGTCACGCGCGCCGGTCGAGGTGGCCGTCACGCCGACGCAGGGATCCTGGACCTGCGGGAAGGTCTGGCTCGCGGGCGAGTACAGCTCGTTGATGTTCGGGGCACGAACCGCCAGGGCCTTCGTCGCGCGGACACGCAGGTCACGCGTCGGCGCCCACTCCAGGCCGGTGGTCCAGCTGAAGGTGCGGCCGACGGTGCTGTAGTCCGACGAACGGATCGCGGCGTTCAGCGACAGCGACTTGGCCAGGATCTGGTCCTTGACCAGCGGGATGCGCGTCTCGGCGAACAGTTCGCGCACCGAGAACGAGCCTTCGGTGCGGGGGATGGCGTTGCCGGCGTTCAGGCCCGCTTGCTGCAGCGCGTCGAACTCGGTGCGCGCATATTCCTCGCGCCATTCGAAGCCCGCCGCGACGCCGACCTTGCCGGCCGGCAGCGCGAACGGCTCGCCGCGGATGACACCACCGGCCAGCTTCTGCGACGTGAAGGTCGACAGCATGCCCGGGGCGAGGATGTACTTCAGCGCGTCGGCGGAGATGTTGCCGGCACCGAAGATGTTGGCCGGCACGCAGCCCTGGGCACGGGCGTCGGCGCTGATGCAGACCGCTTCGGTGGTGTTGCCGTCGCCGTCGACGTCGTCGACGTCGGTCATGGCCTGCAGCGCTTGCGCGAAGTTCAGGACGTTGACCTGGCCGCTGGAGACCTGCGACTCCTTGGTGGCGCCGTAGGACACGTAGGTGTCGTAGTCCCAGCCGTCGAAGATCGAGCCACGCAGACCGGTCGCGATGCGGAAGGTGTCGCGGTCGGCCTTGTTGCCGCGCGTGCCAACCTCCGACAGACGGCGAGAGAAGAAGTAGTCACGCAGGCCGTCGCCGTCGTTGTCGACGAGGTCGGCGAGGATGCCCGCCGGGATCAGCGGGTTGACCACCACCGAGCCGTTGACCAGGAACTCGGCCGGAACCTGCCCGCCCGACGAGGGGAAGAGGGCTTCGGAGTCCAGCGGGAAGGGCTCGAGACGCGACTTGGTCTGCGTCTGAGCGTAGTTCGCTTCGAGCCAGGCGCTGTGGTTGTCGTCGATCGCGTACTCGCCTTGGGTGGCAAAGACGAAACGCTTGGTCGGAATCGCGAGATAACGATCGTTCTGGCGGTTGTAGCCGTAGGCGCCGACACCGTCGCCGGCCGGGCCGTTGGTGGACCACGGAACGACGTTGCCGTTGGCGTCGACGGTGTAGGTGCCGTTGTCGCCGAAGAAACGGCCGCTGGAGCCGTAGCTGGAGTAGAAAGGCCCGACGAACTTGAAGACATCTTCCGGCTTACGGGTCGTGTAGGCCAGGGAGATGTTGTCGAACGGCACGCCATGGTCGCGCGCCATCACCGCGCCCTGATCGGAGAACCCGATGTGGGCCATGATGTTGCCGCGCCCGTTCTCGCTGTTGGCGCCCATGGTCATGCTGAAGACGTCCTTGCGGTCGTCGCCCTTTTCGGACACGCCGTGCTGAGCATTGACGCTCAGGCCTTGGAAGTTCTTCTTCAGGATGATGTTGACGACACCCGCGACGGCATCGGAGCCGTAGGTCGCGGAAGCGCCGCCGGTCAGGATCTCGACACGCTCGATGAACTCGGTCGGGATCGTGTTCAGGTCGACCGACGCGCTGCCCGGGACGCCGGCGACGAAGCGACGGCCGTTCACCAGCACCAGGGTGCGGTCGGAGCCGAGGTTGCGCAGGTCGACCGTGGCGACACCGGCGCTGGAGGTCGCGAAGTTGGAGTTGGTGCGGCTGATGCCCGGGACACCGACCGTCGGATTCTTGGTCAGCAGTTCCTGGACGTTGACGATGCCGGCCTTGGCGATCTCTTCACCGGTCACGACCTGGACGGGGGAAGACGATTCGCCTTCCAGCGAACGGAGGCGAGAGCCCGTGACTTCAATGCGCTCGGTGCCGGCCGACGTGGCCGACTGGGCGAGAACCGGGGAGGCCGAAAAGCCGATGCCGCCGCCAAAGGCGACCAGCAGGCAGGTTGCAAGCTTCGTTCGCTTGAACATTAAGTTCACTCCTGTGGTGTGTTGATCCAAAGACTCTCGTCCCCGAGCAAGCCCTGTGCCGTGTAACCGCCTTGCGGGCATCGCCGGAGAACCGTGAACCGATTGTCAAGCTGCGTCATGTGCCCGGTCAGCACGGGAAAGTCATGACGCAACTCGAACCGGTCAGTTCACTTGGCCGAGGCTGCCGCTCGACACCACCCGGATTGCCCAGGCAGCGCGCGGCGCCAGCCCCTCGTAGCCATCGGGCGACGATAGCGGTTACATACCGGCAACCCGGTTGTCACACCCCCGCAATCTGGCGCCGACGTTGGGCCGCTGCAACACTTTGCGACAGCTTGTACGCACGACCATGGGAGGCCGCCCGCAATCGGCGGCAAAAAGATGGACGCGAGCGGCCGGCCTGCGCCATGGCGCAGGCCGGTCGGGGCCCCGTTCAGCGCGTCTTCAGGCCGTGACGAGTCGCGGCACCGCCGCCAGCAGCGTCTTCGTGTAGTCGCGCTGTGGCCGCGCCAGGACGTCGGCGCAATCTCCCTGTTCCTCGATGCGCCCGGCCTGCATCACCGCGATGCGGTCGGCGATGTACTCGACGACGCCGATGTTGTGCGTGATGAACAGGTACGAGACGCCGAGCTCGCGCTGGAGTTCGCGCAGCAGGTTGAGGATCTGCGCCTGCACCGACACGTCCAGCGCCGACGTGGGTTCGTCGCAGACGATCAGCCGCGGCTGCACCGCCAGCGCACGCGCGATCGCGATGCGCTGGCGCTGGCCGCCGGAGAACTCGTGCGGGTAGCGCTCGAGCGCGTCGCGGCGCAGGCCGACCTGGTCGGTCAGGCGCTCGATGCGCGCGCGCCGCGTGGCCGCGTCCAGGTCCGGATGCAAGGCCATCAGGCCTTCCTCGAGCAGGTCGGCGACGCGCATGCGCGGGTTCAGCGACGCGAACGGGTCCTGGAAGATGATCTGCACCTTGCGGCGCGCGTCCAGCAGCGCCGGCCCGTCGAGCTCGAACAGGTTCTGGCCGTCGAGCATCGCGCGGCCCTCGGTCACCGCGACGCGGCGCAGCAGCTGCACGATGGCCTTGCCGGTCGTCGTCTTGCCGCAGCCCGACTCGCCGACCAGCGCCAGCGTCTCGCCGCGCGCGACCTGGAACGACACGCCGGCGACGGCGTCGAAGTGTCCGGTCACGCGCTGCAGCAGGCCGCCGCGGATCGGGAAACGCACCTTCAGGTCCTGCACGTCGAGCAGCGGCGCCGTTTCGCGCGCCGGCACCGGCGGCGGCACCGGCAGCTCGGGCCGCACGATCCGCTCCGGTGCAGCCGGCACCCCGGGCTTGTGCAGCAGGCACCGAACCTGGTGCGTGTCGCTGGTGTTCACCAGCTCGGGCAAGGTCGTCGCGCAGTGCGGCATCGCCGCCGCGCAACGCGGCGCGAAGCGGCAACCCTCGAACTGCAGCCACAGCGGCGGCACGGTGCCGGGGATCGCCTCGAGCGCGACACCACGCCGGTCGCCGGCCGGCAGCGCGCGCAGCAGGGCCTGGGCGTACGGGTGCTGCGGGCGCGAGAAGAACTCGGCCGCCGGCGCCACCTCGACGATCTGGCCGGCGTACATCAGCGCCACACGATGCGCCATGCCGGAGACGACCGCCAGGTCGTGCGTGATCAGCAGCAGGCCCATGCGCTGTTCGCGCTGCAGGTCCTTCAGCAGGTCGAGGATCTGCGCCTGGATCGTCACGTCCAGCGCCGTCGTCGGCTCGTCGGCGATCAGGAAGTCGGGCTCGGTGGCCAGCGCCATCGCGATCATCACGCGCTGCTTCTGGCCGCCGCTCATGCGGAACGGGTAGTCGTCGATGCGGCGCTCGGGCTCCGGGATGCCGACGCGGCGCAGCCAGTCGATGGCCTTGGCGCGTGCGGCCGCGCCGCGCAGCGCGGTATGCGTCTCGATGGCCTCGACGATCTGGTCACCGACCTTCATCACCGGGTTCAGGCTGGTCGCCGGCTCCTGGAAGATCATGCCCAGGCGGCCGCCGCGCACGGCACGCATGCCGGCTTCGGGCAGGTCGAGCACGTCGACGCCGCCGATGTGCACCTGGCCGCCGGTGACGCGGCCGTTCTCGGGCAAGAGGCGCATCAGCGCCAGCGCCGTCATGCTCTTGCCGCAGCCGGACTCGCCGACGAGGGCGAAGGTCTCGCCGCGTTCGATCGCGAGCTTGAGCCCGTCGATCGCCTTGACGAGGCCGGCGTCGGCGTCGAGCACGACCTCGAGGTCCTGGATCTTCATCATGCCGAGACTCGCTTCTTGAAGCCCAGGCGCGGGCGGAAGGCGCGCGCGCGCGGGTCGAAGGCCTGCTGCACGCCGTCGGCGAACAGGTTGGCGGCCAGCACCAGCACGACCATGAAGCCGAACGCCGCGGCGAAGCTCCACCAGACCACCGGGTCGCGGCTCATCTCGCTGCGTGCGAGATTGATCATGCCGCCGAAGCTGGAGGTCGTCGGGTCGACGCCGACGCCGACGTAGGTCAGCACGGCCTCGTAGAGGATCAGGTCGCTGAAGCTGAGCACGGTGGTGATCAGCACCAGGTGCACGACGTTGGGGAAGATGTGTCGCGCCATGATGCGCGAGGGCTTCACGCCGAAGGCCATCGCCGCCTGCACGAAGTCGAGTTCGCGCAGCTTCAGCGTCTCGGCGCGCACCAGCCGGCACAGCGTCGACCAGCCGGTGAGGCCCAGGATCACGCACAGCATGAAGATCTTCAGGTCGCCACGCTCGACGCCGGTCTCGAACCAGTCGGGGTGCTTGTCGAGCCAGACCTGCACCATCAGCACGCAGGCCGCGATCAGCAGCACGCTGGGCACCGAGGACAGCGTCGTGTAGAGGTACTGCACGACCTCGTCGACCCAGCCGCGGAAGTAGCCCGCCAGGATGCCGAGCACGATGGCCAGCGGCAGCGTCGCCAGCGTCGCCAGCGTGCCGATGACGAAGGCCGTGCGCACGCTCTTCAGCGTCTGAACCAGCACGTCGTTGCCGGTGCGGTCGGTGCCGAAGACGTGGTAGTGGCCGGCCAGCGCGGCGATGACGCCAGCCAGCACGCAGATCACGGCGAAGGTGATCGCCGCGGCGCGCCAGGGCAGCTCGGTGCGGTCGGCCGCGAGGTCGGCCAGCGCGGTGCCGAAGCCGCCGTGGCTGCGCGCCAGCGCCGCCGACAGCAGCAGCACGGCCGCCAGCGCGACGGCGAGGCCGCCGCCGGCACCGGCCAGCGCGCGCGAGGACACGTCACCGGCCCACTGCGTCTCGGGGTCCGTCAGGTGCACGCCGCCGTGTTCGAGGCGGGGGAACTCGCGCAGCGTGACGCCGTCGCGCGTGACGCTCTGCTTGTTCAGCGCGCGCCAGGCCAGCGGCTCGGAGTAGCTGGACTCGCGCATCGAGATCTGGCGCGCCAGCGCCAGGTCCAGCAGCGATTGGGTGCGCGTCTCGTAGAACACCTGGCCCGAGGCCTGGCCCTGGGCATCGGCAAGCTGGCGGCGGAAATGCACGCTGTCCAGCGCGGTGATGAACAGGAAGACCAGCAGCACCAGCACCGAGCACAGCGCCGCCGGGTCGCGGAAGACCTTCTTCCAGGTGGCGCGCAGCGGCTCGCTGCGCAGCACGCGGATCGTGTAGCCGGCCAGCGCGGCGAACAGCGCCCACAGCGCCAGGTCGGTCCAGAGCAGGACGAACTTGAATCCCATGACGTTCCCCGGCTCAGTTCAGGCGGACCCGCGGGTCGACCCAGGTGTAGGCGACGTCCAGCAGGATGTTGGTGGCGATGTACAGCGCCGAGCCGACGAAGACCATCGTGCGCACGATCGCGAAGTCCTGGCCGCCAATGGCGTCGATGACGAAGGCGCCCAGGCCCGGGATGCCGAAGAAGCTCTCGAACACCAGGCTGCCGAGGAAGACGTAGGGCAGGTAGCCGGCGGCGCTGGTGATGATCGGGATCAGCGCGTTGCGCAGCACGTGGCGGAACAGCACCACCTGCTCGGCCAGGCCCTTGGCGCGCGCGGTGCGCACGTAGTCCTTGCCGATCTCCTCGAGGAACATCGCGCGGTACAGCCGCGCTTCGCCGCCCAGCCGCGCCAGCAGCGACAGGATGATCGGCAGCGCCAGGAAGCGCAGCGCATCCAGCCCCGGCGCGTAGCCCGAGATCGGCACCAGCCTGAGCACCCGCGAGAACAGGAACTGGCCGACGATGATGTAGAACAGGCTCGAGATCGACAGCATCAGCACGCAGAGCACGACGCCCCAGAAGTCGATCTTCGAGTGCCTGAAGAACACCAGCATCAGCGAGAAGCTGACGCTGACGATCAGCTGCAGCAGGAACAGCGGCAGCGCCAACTGCAGGCTCACGCCCATGCGCGAGGCGATCTCGTGGCCGATGTCCACCGAGCGCGCCGAGTCGCTGCGGCCGAAGTCGCCCTTCATCAGCGAGATCGAGCGCTCCCAGAGCACGGTCTTCGTCAGCTGCTCGGTGCCCTGCCCTTCGGAGTTCCAGTACAGCGGCTTGTCGTAGCCGCGTTCGGACTTCCACTTCTCGATCTGCTCCTGCGTCACGCGCTTGCCGCCGATGTTCAGCCGCGCCATGTCGTCGGGCGTGTTGACGGTGAAGAACAGGAAGAAGGTCAGCAGGTTGACGCCGATGAGGATCAGCAGGCCGTAGCCGAGACGGCGCAGGATGTAGGCACCCATGTCAGTTGGCCTCCGCCGTGCCGCGGGCGGTCGCGGTCTCGCGCGCCTTGAAGCTGCGCCGTCCGATCCACACCAGCGCCGCGAGGCCCAGCACCAGCAGCGCCACCGGCCAGACGATGGGCCGGTTCCACTCGGCCTGCTTGCTGGCGCGCAGTTCGGGGTCGAGGCGGTAGTACTTGGCCATGTCGCGGATCAGGATCGAGGGCTTGCCGTTGTGCACCCATTGCTGGAACGCCAGGCCGCCCCACGGGAAGTAGCCGAAGCACCAGGGCGAGTCCTGCTGCACGATGGACACCATCCGGTCGATGACTGCCTGCTTCTCCGGGCCGTCGTCCAGCGACTGCAGCTTGCGGTACAAGCCGTCGTATTCGGGATTGTTGTAGTTGGCGTAGTTGTCGCCCTGGCTCTGCGAGCGGCCCAGCGGGCCGTAGAGCAGGAACAGGAAGTTCTCGGCGTCCGGGTAGTCGGCCAGCCAGCCGCCCCAGAAGATCTGGTGCCGGCCCTGCAGCGTCTTGTCCTGGTACTGGTTGAAGTCGGTCGCGCGCACCTCGAGCTGGATGCCGAGCTTGGCGAACTGCTTGATCATCCAGTCGTTCTCGCTCTTGCTCTCGGGCGTCGGCGCACGCTGGAAGTCGTAGTTCAGGACCAGCGGCTTGCCGGTCGTCGCGTCGCGGCCACCGGGGTAGCCGGCTTCGGCGAGCAGCTTCTTCGCGTCCTCGATCGGCCGGCGCACGACCTTGCCGTCGACCAGCGTGTGCGTCACCGGGTTGTAGAAGCCCGGCTGGCCTTCGCGCGAGCCGAACAGCCCCGGCGGCACCGGCGAGTGCGCGGCCACGCCGCCCTTGGACTTGAAGATGCGGCCGTAGCCCTCCTCCCAGTCGATGGCGATGGCGATGGCCTGGCGCAGCTTGCGGTTCTTCGCCTGCTGCTCGGGCGTGTCGCCCTTGCCGACCACCGGGTCGAGCATGTTGAAGCCGAGGTACCAGTTCGAGATGTCGGTCATCAGCGGGAACTGGAAGCCGCGCTCCTCGTAGAGCTTGCGCACCGCGTCGGAGTCGTCGGCGTCGTTGCGGAAGTCCACGCCCCACTCGGGACGCTCGATCTCCGGCACGTCGAAGTAGCCCTGCTTGAACTTCTCCTTGCGCGGCACCTTCTCCTTCTCGATCGTCACGTAGAGCTTGTCGATGAAGGGCATCGGCTTGCCGCAGTCGGCCAGCAGGCCGGCCTCCGCGTCGCCGGGCATGCCCTCGCAGGGATAGGTCTCGCCGTGGAAGTTCGGGTTGCGCTGCAGCACGTGGCGGCGGTCGCGCACGAAGTCGACCATCATGTACGGCCCCGTGCCCACCGGCCACTGGTTCAGCGACAGGCCGTTCTCGCTCATGCCGTCCTGGGCGTAGAAGGCGTCGGCCTCCCACGGGATGGGCGCCAGGAAGGGCATCGCCATCCAGTAGCTCCACTGCGGGTACTTGCCCTTGAGCCGGATGCGCCAGGTGTACTTGTCGACCGCCGTGCTGCCGGCCAGCGGCCACTTGCGGAAGTCGAGGAAGGGCTTGTCGCGGGCGTCGCGCGGCAGCCCGGCGAGCAGCTTGGCGTCCTCGCGCTTGACCATGTCGGCGTACTCGCGCAGGCCGATCACGTACTCGGAGAAGATCGCGAAGACCGGCGCCTCGATGCGCGTCGTCGCGTGGCGCTTGAGGGCGTAGACGAAGTCGTCGGCGACGAGCTCGCGCGTGCCCTGGTGCTCGAACTCCAGCGGCGAGCGCTTGGCGCCGAGCTGCTCGCGCGTGAGGCTCAGGTACAGCGGCCGGCCCTGGTCGTCACGCGCGAACGCCGGGTGCGGCTGGAACATGATGCCCGGCCGGATCTTGACGTCGTAGACGCTCTCGGCGATCTGGTCCGGCGGCGCGTTGTCGGGCAGCTCGCGGCCGTCGCGGTCGAGGTAGCGCGGCTTGGCGACCTCGGCCGCCGACTTCGGGATCAGCGTGTACGGCCGCTTCAGGTAGTGGTACCCGTAGGGCGGCTCGTAGATCTGGTAGGTGTACGCCGACTCGGGGTTGGCGTAGGAGGCCACCGGGTCCAGGTAGCGCGGCGAGCGCTCGTCGAACGAGTAGAACATCGTGTTCTCGCGTTCGGCGCCGGCGGGATACGGGCTGTTGTTGCAGCCTGCGGACAGCAGGGCCGCGGCCAGGCCCAAGGCCAGCCCGAGACGGACGACGATCGAATTCCCGCGCATGCGGTCGCACTCCTCGCGGCGCCGGCCTCGGGGGGATGGGCCCCGCGGCCGACGGCATCAATACCGGATCCGCCTACGCGGCCTCGCTCGTGACGGGCACCGGCGGAAAAGCCCGCGATTCTAGGGGCCCGCGCGGGCTCACCAACCCACGAGCACGTCGCGGCCCTGCACCAGCAGCTCGACCTTGGCCCCCACCGGCAGCGTCACCTTGGTCGGCACGTGGCCGAACGGCAGCCCGGTGAGGATCGGCACGCCGGTCTGCGCACGCAGGTACTCGACCACCGTCTTCAGCTTGTAGCCGCGGTCGGACTTGACCGGCTTCCACTCGGTGAAGCTGCCCAGCAGCAGCGCCTTCTGCGCCCCCAGCACGCCGGCCTGCAGCAGCTGCAGCAGCATGCGCTCGACGCGGTACGGGTGTTCTGCGACGTCCTCCAGGAACAGCACGCCGCCACGGATGCGCGGCCAGTGCGGCGTGCCCAGCAGCGAGCACAGCACCGTGAGATTGCCGCCCCAGAGCGTGCCCTTGGCCGAAAGGCCGTCGAAGCCGGCCTCGGTGCGGAACCCCACCGCCTCCAGCTCGCCGCGCATGGCCTCGACGAAGCAGCCCTCGGTGACCTCGTCGACGCCGCCGTCGGCGTCGGAGCGCCCGAAGTCGTAGGCCGCCAGCGGGCCGGCCCAGCTGCGCGCGCCGCCGTGGGCCAGCATGCCCAGCTGCAGCGCCGTCAGGTCGCTGTGGCCGACCCAGCGTGTGCCCTGCTCGACGCTGCGCGCCAGCAGCGCCCAGTCCAGCCGGTCGAGCAATCGCGTCGTGCCGTAGCCGCCGCGTGCGGCCATCGCGACCGATGGCGCGGCCTCGGCGATGCGGTGGATCGCCGCCAGCCGGGTGTCGTCGTCGCCGGCGAAACGCTGCTGCCGCGCCAGCGCCGACTCGTCGATCGACACCTCGAAGCCCAGCCCGGCCAGGCGCTTGGCGGCGCGGCGCAGCACCGGAGCCGACGGCAGCGCCCCGGCGGGAGAGAACAGATGCAGGGTCTGCGCCGCCGGCGCCTCGTGCCCGCAGGCGCAGCCGGGGCCGTGTTCGTCGTGATCGGGGTGAGCGTGGTGTGAAGTCATGAGGAGGTCGGAGGCCAGCTGTCGAGCTCGCGCGTCTCGCCGGCGGGGATGGCGCGTGCGGCGCGGGCCTCGCGCGCCAGGGCACGGCGTTCGGCGAAGAAGCGGCGCAGCAGGTCGCCGCATTCGGCGGCCATCACGCCGCCGACGATCTGCGTGTGGTGGTTCAGGCGCCGGTCGGCGAAGAGGTCGACGACCGAGCCGGCGGCGCCGGTCTTGGGGTCCGGCGCGCCGTAGACGATGCGCTTGAAGCGCGCGTGCATCAGCGCCATCGCGCACATCGCGCAGGGCTCCAGCGTCACGTAGAGCTCGCACTCGGGCAGGCGGTAGTTGCCCAGCAGCGTGGCGGCGTGGCGCAGCGCGACGATCTCGGCATGCGCCGTCGGGTCGTGGGTGGTGATCGGCCGGTTGTATCCGGTGGCCAGCACCTGCGGGCCTTCGGGCCCGGGACGCATGATGACCGCGCCGACCGGCACCTCGCCGACGAGCCAGGCGTTCTGCGCCTGGTCCAGCGCGATCGCCATCGCGTGCAGGTCACGCTCGTGCTGCAGTCCGGAATCGGTCACGGTGTCGAGGGGTTCAGCCAGGCGGCACGGATGCGGCGGCCGCACTGCACCGAGTCGACGGCGACGGTGGTGTCGGGATCGCGGTCGAGCAGCGCCAGGCGCGAGATCACGCCGTACCAGGTCCTGGACGCGTCGATCCACGGGTAGAAGCCGAAGGCGCCGGGGCTGCTGAAGGCGCCGTCGCCGACCGTGGGGTCGTCCTCGACCCAGTGGCCGATCGAGTAGTGCCACTGCTCGCCGGCGGGCGACGGCGTGAACTTGGCCTGCGCACAGCTCGCCGGGTCGACGCAGACCGGGTGCGTGCCCAGCGCGGCGCGCCCGTGGCTCAGCGTGCCGTCGAGGATGCGGCGCAGGAAACGCGCGTAGTCGGCGGCCGTGGTCTCGACACCGCCGGCCGGCTGCGGGCCCGAGTAGCCGAGCACGATCTCGCTGCCGAGCACCCGGCGCACCTCGGCCGCCAGGGCATCGGCATCGAGGTCGGCCAGCCCGTTGCGCGCGGCATGCACCTGCATGTGGGCGCCGCTGTAGACGAAGAAGCCGTCGTTCTCCTCGACATAGTCGCCGTTGCTGCCGCCACGGCGGCCGCCGCGCTCCAGGCAGCTGCCGACCGTCGTGTCGGGCCCGCAGAAGCTGAAGTTGGTGTAGCCGCTGCGAAAGGTCAGGAAGTCGACGTCCTCGGCGCTCAGCAGGCCCTGCTGGCGCTGCACGAAGTACGCGCCGTAGAGCCACTTGGACGCCGAGGCGACGGCCAGCCGGGTGTCGGCCGTCACGCTGAGCGCGCCGGACGACACGCTGCCCGAGGCCCGCGCGCCGGCGGCGTCGCCGATCTCCCAGTAGAACGGGCGGATCTGGCGGCAGTCTTCGGCACCGTCGGCAACCGCCTGGGCCGCAGCGGTGCGCTGGGCCAGCGTCGGCGTGCTGCTGGTCTGACCGCCGCCGCCGCCACCGCCGCAGCCGGCGAGCACGCCCAGCAGCAGCAGCGCCAGGCGGCGCAGGACGGGAGTGGCGAGCGTTCGGTCCATGGGCGGCGCATTATCGCGGGCCTGCAGGCGCCGCGATGGCGGCGGCACCTGCAGGCGCACGCCCCTCAGCCGCGGGGCATGAAACGATGCGAGGCCGCCTCGACGACGATCGTGCCGGGGCATTCGACGCGCAGCCCGCCACGCTCGAGCACCACGCCGGCCCCGCCCTCGACGGCCAGCACCAGGCGGCGGCCGGCCAGCAGGTCGGCCCGATCACCCGCGGCGCCCAGCGACACCGCGCCGCGCGCCTCCAGCGCCACGTCGGCGGCGTCGGCCCGCAGCTCGAAGCCGCCGCCGGCCGCGACGACCAGCCCCGCCGCGGTGTCGGGTGCCGGCTCGGCGTCGTGCTCCAGCGCCCCGGCCAGCACCGACACACGCCCCTGAGCCCCCAGC
>NZ_AEWG01000084.1 GCF_000190375.1 Rubrivivax benzoatilyticus JA2 = ATCC BAA-35 | reverse complement strand
CACGCCGTTCATCGGCCACGGGCCGGGCGGCTCGAGCGCGCTGTACGGCATGGCGATGGAGCGCTTCACGCCGGAGGATTTCGAGCCCGGCCGCTTCGCCGCCGGCGCCGTCGACGCCGCGGTCGTCGAACGCTGGCCGGTGTCGCACGCCGAGCTGCTGCCGTTCTACGAGCAGGCCGAGACGCTGTACGGGGTGCGCGGCGACGCCGACCCGCTGGCCGCGCACGCGCCGCGGCTGCCGGCGCCGCCGCCGCTGTCGGCGGCCGGCAGCGAGTTCGCCGACTTCCTGCGCGCGCGCGGCCTGCATCCGTACCGCCTGCCCAGCGCCTGCGAGTACCAGCCGGGCTGCGGGTCCTGCCAGAGCTTTCTCTGCCGACACGGCTGCAAGCGTGACGCCGAGAGCGCCTGCCTCGTGCCGGCCGTGCGCGATCACGGCGCGACGCTGCTCGCCGGCTGCCGGGTGCTGGAGCTGCTGGCCGACGGGCGCCGCGCCGGCGGCCTGCGCTGCACCTGGCGCGGCCGCCCGCTGACGCTGCGCGGCCGGCGCGTGATCCTGGCCGCCGGGGCGCTGCAGTCGCCGCTGATCCTGCTGCGCTCGGCCGGCGGCGCCGGGCTGGGCAACGGGTCGGGGCTGCTCGGGCGCTGCCTGATGCGCCACCTGATCGACGTCTACCTGGTGCGCCCGCGGGCGGCGGACGAGCCCTTCGACAACCGGCGCAAGGAACTGGCCTGCAACGACTTCTACGTCGACGGCGGCGCCAAGCTCGGCACGCTGCAGTCCTTCGGCCGCCTGCCCCCGGCGCCGATGCTGCTGGGCTCGCTGGCCTCGGACCTGCGCGCCACGCCCTGGGCCGCCGCGGCCGGGCTGCTGGAGCTGGCGCGGCCGCTGATGCTGCCGCTGCTGCGCGACCTCAGCGAAGGCTGGATGACGCTGGCGACGATCGCCGAGGACCTGCCCTACGCCGACAACCGCGTCGCCTGCCACCCGGACGGGCCGCAGCGCGTGCTGCTGGAGTACCGGCTGCGCCCCGAGGCCCACGAGCGCATGAGAACGCTGCGCGCGCACCTGCGGCGCACGCTGCAGGGCCGGCGCTGGCGCCGCCTGGACCAGGTGGCGAACAACCAGCGCATCGCCCACGTCTGCGGCACCTGCCGCTTCGGCGACGACCCGCGGCACAGCGTGCTCGACCGCGACAACCGGGTCCACGAGCTCGACAACGTCTACGTCGTCGACAGCTCCTTCTTCCCGTCCAGCGGCGGCACCAACCCGAGCCTGACGATCGCGGCCAACGCGCTGCGGGTGGCCGGGCGGCTGCTGGTGTCGGGCGGCTGAGCCCGGCCTCCGGCCCCGGCAGGCCGTCTCCAGCCCTGTCGGAAAGCCTTACACAGGCCACCGGGCAGAGGCCGTGAAATGCCACTTTTCCCTTTCATGACAGCCACTTGGAGAAAGTGGCACAGCCGTTGCTTTGTTGGCTCAGCGGGCACGTGCCCAGTACAGCAACGAATCCTGAGAGGAGTCCGAATGCGCAAGAGCATCCTGGGTGCACTGATCGGTAGTGCCTTCGCCCTCGCCGGCCCCGCCCACGCCGGCCTCGTTCTCGACCTGGACGGCGCCGGTGGCCTGGCCCCGGTCGAAGTCACGGCGCTGGACTGGTCGCAGACCAGCTTCCTGGCCCAGGGCGCGAACAACGCCATCGTCAACTTCGCCACCCAGAACGGCGGGTCGACGGAGTTCCAGGTCTACACGCACGCCAAGCTGACCGGCTACACGCTGGCCAACGGCGGCAGCTCGGGCACGCTGCCCCCGGGCTTCGGCGAGATCACGCTGGTCGCCGGGTACACCGAGCGGGTCACGGGCGTTGGCACTGATTCGGCGACGTTCCGCACCACCGGCGCAGGCTGGCTGGAGATCTACTACAGCGCGCCGAGCGGCACCAACGCCACGGACCTGACCGGCAACGGCTTCAACGACGGCCGCCTGATCGGCAAGCTGACGGGCGTGACGGTCAACGCGCTCGGCCAATTCACCATCGACACAACTTCGGGCATTGCCCTGCTGGATGGCTTCGACGGCAACCAGTACGGGACGCAGCAAACGGTGACGGGCGTGGGTTCGCAGGGCGCGCTGCGCGCGGGCACCACCGGCATCACGCTTGACCCGACCTTCTTCCTGACGACGCTGACCGGGTTCACGATCAATTTCGCGAACATCTCGATCGGCCTGCCGTACACCTCGGTCAACCCGTCGGACTGCTTCAACACGACGCAGAACGGCGCGGCGGTCGGAAGCACCGGTCACGTGTCGACCTGCGACAACGTGCACGTGAACGGCACCTACGCCGCCAACGGTGGCTCGGGCGGTTACACCCCGGTGGTCGGCGCCGTGAACGGCGGCAACGACGACAACGGCCGTCCGCTCGGCCCCGACTTCATCGCCCAGACCGACTTCAACTCGGCGGTCACCGGCGACGTTCCGGAACCGGGCACGCTGGCCCTGGTCGGCCTGGCTCTCGGCACCGCCGGCTTCGCGGCCTCGCGCCGTCGCCGCGGCTGAGACCTGCCGCCGGCACGCATCGGGGGGCTTCGGCCCCCCGTTTCTTTTGGTGCGTCGCACCGACACGCCCGGATACACGAGGTGACGGCGACCACGATCGTGGGGGTGCCGTCGTCCCCGGACCCGCGGCCACGGGCCCGGGCCCGGCGAGCCAGACCGGACGCCTGCGCCGCGGCGCCGGGCGGCCCCAGCCACTGAAGCGGCAACTGGCGCCATGCCGAGGCGCCACAGCCTCGCGTTTTCATGACGCAAGTCGCATTCTTTGCGGCTTCAGCGCGCTAAGCGCCCCGATCCCGTGAGCCGGGGGTGCCGCTGCCCGGGGGCCTTCCCTACAGTGCCTGAAAGCAGGTCACGCCTGCTTGCAACAAGCATCAAACGGCCGGGGACGATCACCTCCAGGCTCTCCACCGCCTGCTGGTCCCAGCGGCCATCGCCACGGAAGCTCACCCGGTAGCGACCATGATCCGCATCTTCAACCACTACGTGCACCGCCAGACGCTGCTGCAGATCTCCTCGGACTGCGCCCTGCTGGTGCTGATGCTCGTCGCGGTGTTCTTCGTGCCCTTCGGCCACGCACCCGACCTGCTGACGGTCGCCGGCCCGCACGTGCTGTCGCTGGCCGCCGGCATGGTGGTCATCAGCGCAGCCACCGGCATCTACCAGCGCGGCCCCAACCTGACGCCGGTGCAGAGCTGCGCCCGCGCCGTGGCGATGCTCGTCATCGTGCTGCCGCTGGCCTATCTCGGCTTCGGCCTGCTGCCGGCCGCCGCGCCGGAGCGCCACGTCGTCCAGATCGCGGCGATGGCCGGCGTGGCCGCCGTCGTCGCGCGGCGCGTCTACGTGACCCACTGGGGCGCACGCGACCGCGACCGGGTGCGGGTGATGGTCTTCGGCGCCGGCCCGGCGGCGCAGATCGTCGGCCAGACGCTGCTCGCCTCGGACCCGTGTGTCGAGATCGTCGGCTTCCTGCCCGGCCCGAACGAGCGCGAGACGGCGGTGCCCGAGGGCCAGATCCTGCATTCGGACCTCGCGCTGCCGGCGCTGGCCGAACAGCTGGGCGTCGACGAGATCGTCGTCGCGCTGACCGAACGCCGCTCCGGCAGCATGCCGCTGCGCCAGCTGCTCGACTGCAAGCTCATCGGCGTCAAGGTCTACGACCTGTCCACGCACTTCGAGAAGCGGCTCGGCCAGATCCGCGTCGACTTCGTCAACGCCGGCTGGCTGATCTTCGGCGAGGGCTTCAACCAGGGCGCCGTGCGCACCGCGATCAAGCGTGTCTTCGACATCCTGTTCAGCACGCTGCTGATCGTGCTGTCGGCGCCGGTGATGCTGCTCACCGCGCTGGCGATCAAGATCGACAGCCGCGGCCCGGTGTTCTACAGCCAGGAGCGCGTCGGCCTGGGCGGCGCGAGCTTCATGGTGACCAAGTTCCGCAGCATGCGCACCGACGCCGAGAAGGACGGCAAGCCGCGCTGGGCCACGGCGCAGGACGACCGCGTCACGCGTGTCGGCCACGTCATCCGGCTGCTGCGCATCGACGAGCTGCCGCAGCTGTTCAACGTGCTCAAGGGCGAGATGAGCCTGGTCGGCCCGCGCCCCGAACGCCCGTTCTTCGTCGAGCAGCTGACGCGCGAGATCCCGTTCTTCGCGGTGCGCCACAGCGTCAAGCCGGGGGTCACCGGCTGGGCCCAGGTGCGCTACCAGTACGGCTCCACGGTCGAGGACTCGCAGCAGAAGCTGCAGTACGACCTCTACTACGTGAAGAACCACTCGCTGTTCCTCGACCTCGTCGTGCTGTTCGAGACGGTCGGCGTGGTGCTGACGGGCAAGGGGGCGCGCTGAGCCGCCGGCCGGCCACCTAGAATCTTCCGCTCCCTTCCACGGAGCGGACGCGCCGGCCAACGCCTGAACCATGGAACGCCCCGAGGCCGATCTCGCCCTGCTCGGTTTCGCCCTCGCGGCGCTGGCGTATGCCGGCTTCGTCGCGATGCTGCTGCGTGCGCCCGAATGGCGCCGCGACCGCGACGCCAACGCCACGCTGTTCCTGGCTGCGCTCGGCGCCACCGTCGCCTGGGCGCTGGCCTCGCTGTGGCAGGCCGGCGCGCCCAGCCTGACGGCGGCCTACACGGCCGCGCTGCTGGACCTGCTGCGCCTGGGGCTGTGGCTGCGTTTCATGCTCGCGCTGCTGGCCCCCGGCCGCGGCGACGAGGCCGACCCCGTGCTGCGCCCGCTGCGCACGGCGGCCGCCGTCGCGGTGGTGGTGACGCTGTGCGGCCTGGTCGGCGTCGGCCTGGCGCGCGAGCCCGCCGCGCTCGCCCGGCTGATGTTCGGCGGCTGGCTGCTGATCGCCGTCGTCGGCCTGGTGCTGGTGGAGCAGCTGTTCCGCAACCTGCCCGACGACTCGCGCTGGAACGCCAAGCCGGTGTGCCTGGGGCTGGCGCTGCTGTTCGCCTTCGACCTCTACGTCTACGCCGAGGGCCTGCTGTTCGGCCGCCCGGACGCCGACGCGCTGGGCGTGCGCGGGCTGGTCGTGGCGCTGTCGATGCCCGGGCTGCTGGTGGCCGCGCACCGCCGCCGCGACTGGATCCGCCGGCTGCAGGTCTCGCGTTCGGCGGCCTTCTACTCGGCGACGCTGATCCTGGTGGGCGGCTACCTGCTCGTCATGGCCGGCGTTGGCTACTGGGTGCGCGACTTCGGCGGCGACTGGGGCCGCGGGCTGCAGATCGTGCTCGGCGCGGCCGGCGTGCTGATGCTGGCGATGATGGTGCTGTCGGGCACGGCCCGCGCGCGGCTTCGCGTCTTCGTCGGCAAGCACTTCTTCAGCTACCGCTACGACTACCGCGAGGAGTGGCTGCGCTTCACCGCGATGCTGTCGTCGCGCGGCTCGCCGCAGGAGATCGGCGGCCTGGTCGTGCGCGGCCTGGCGAACATGGTCGAGTCGCCCTCGGGCAGCCTGTGGCTGCGCGGCGGCGCCGACGGCGCCTACCGCCAGGCGGCACGCTGGAACACCGCCGAGGTCGACGCCGCCGAGGCCGCCGACGCGCCGCTGGTCGCCTTTCTCGGCGAACCCGGCTGGGTGATCGACCTCGACGAGTTCCGCGACGCGCCACGCCGCTACGGCAGCCTGGCGCTGCCGGCCTGGCTGCGCGACGGCGGCGACACCTGGCTGGTGGTGCCGCTGCCGGTGGCCGGCGAGCTGCTGGGCTTCGTCACGCTGGGCCGGCCGCGCACGCGGCTGGAGCTGAACTGGGAGGTGCGCGACCTGCTGAAGACCGCCGCGCGCCAGGCCGCCGGCATCCTGGCGCAGATGCAGGCCACCGAGGCGCTGCTGGAGGCGCGCAAGTTCGAGGCCTTCAACCGCATGTCGGCCTTCGTCGTGCACGACCTGAAGAACATCGTCACCCAGCTGTCGCTGATGATGAAGAATGCCCAGCGACTGCACGCCAACCCGGAGTTCCAGCAGGACATGCTGATGACGGTGGAAAGCTCGCTCGAGAAGATGCGCCGCCTGATGCTGCAGCTGCGCGAAGGCGCGACGCCGCCGGGCGGCGCGCGCGGTGTCGAGCTGGCGGCCGTCGTCGAGCGCATCGCCTCGGGCGCACGCAGCGCCGGCCGCCGCGTCGAGACCGACTGCACGCCGGGCCTGGCCACGCGCGGCCACGAGGACCGCCTCGAGCGTGTGCTCGGCCACCTGGTGCAGAACGCGCTGGACGCGACGCCGCCCGAAGGCCGCGTCTGGGTGCGCTGCGCGCGCCACGGCGGCCAAGTCAAGGTCGAGGTCGGCGACACCGGCATCGGCATGAGCGAGGACTTCGTGCGCAACAAGCTCTTCCGCCCGTTCAGCAGCACCAAGACCAGCGGCATGGGCATCGGCTCCTACGAGAGCTTCCAGTACCTGCGCGAGCTCGGCGGCAGCGTCGACGTCGCCAGCCGCGTCGGCGAAGGCACCGTGATCACGCTGCTGATGCCGCTGTTCGAGACCCACGCCTCCTCAGACCTCCGGATGTCCGCATGAGCCTGAACCCCGACACCGCCGGTCGCGTGCTGATCGTCGAGGACGATCTCGCGCTGCAGAAGCAGATCAAGTGGTCGCTCGACCGCTACGACTGCGCCACCGCCGCCGACCGCGAAGCCGCGATCCTGCAATACCGCCGCGTGCAGCCCACCGTCGTCACGATGGACCTCGGCCTGCCGCCCGACCCCGACTCGGTCTCCGAGGGCTTCAGGCTGCTCGAGCAGCTGCTGGACCTGGACCCGCACGTCAAGGTCATCGTGCTGACCGGCCAGAACGACCAGGCCAACGCGCTGCGCGCCGTGGCCCTGGGCGCCTACGACTTCCTCGCCAAGCCCTTCGACCCCGAGGTGCTGGGGCTGACGATCGAACGCGCGATGCGCCTGGCCGAGCTGCAGGCCGAGAACCGCCGGCTGCAGGCGCTGCAGCAGCCCGACGCGCTGTCCGGGCTGATGACACGCGACCCGGAGATGCTGCGCATCTCGCGCATGGTCGAGCGTGTGGCCTCCAGCGACGCGACGGTGCTGCTGCTCGGCGAGAGCGGCACCGGCAAGGAGGTGCTGGCGCAGGGCCTGCACCAGGCCTCGCGCCGCAGCGGGCGCTTCGTCGCCATCAACTGCGCGGCGATCCCCGAGAACCTGCTCGAGAGCGAGCTCTTCGGCTACGAGAAGGGTGCGTTCACCGGCGCCGCGAAGACGACGCCGGGCAAGATCGAGACCGCCCACGGCGGCACGCTGATGCTCGACGAGATCGGCGACCTGCCGGCATCGCTGCAGGCCAAGCTGCTGCGTTTCCTGCAGGAGCGCAAGATCGAGCGCCTGGGTGCGCGTCAGGAGATCCCGGTCGACGTGCGCGTCGTCGGCGCGACACACCAGGACCTGCAGGCGCTGATCGCCGAAGGCCGTTTCCGCGAGGACCTGTACTACCGCCTCGCCGAGATCGAGGTGAAGATCCCGCCGCTGCGCTCGCGCCAGGGCGACGCGGTGCTGCTGGCGCACGCCTTCCTGCGCCGCTTCGCGCAGGAGCAGCGTCGCGGCTCGCTGGTCTTCAGCGAGGACGCGCTGCAGGCCATCGAGGCCCACGCCTGGCCGGGCAACGTGCGCGAGCTGATCAACGTCGTCAAGCGGGCCTCGATCATGGCCGACGGCACGCGCGTCACCGCCCAGGACATGGGCCTGAAGGTCCCCGAGCGCGAGGGCGCCGCGGCGGCCGGCACCGAGTTCGACCTGCGCGCCGCGCGCGAGGCTGCCGAGCGCCAGACGGTGATCGCCGCGCTGGCGCGCACCAACAACAACATCGTCAAGGCCTCCGAGCTGCTGGGCATCAGCCGGCCGACGCTCTACGACCTGATGCACCGCCTGGCGATCAAATGAGCGCCCGGCCGACGAAGGGAGACCACGTGAGTTCGACACTTCAGCGCCTGGGCATCGCCGCGGCGATCTCCGTCGCCCTCGCCGGCCTCGTCGGCTGCGGCGCCAAGTCCGACACGGAGCTGATCGCGTCGGCCAAGGGGCACCTGCAGAACAACGACCGCCCGGCGGCGATCATCGAGCTGAAGTCCGCGCTGCAGGGCAACCCGCAGTCGGCCGAGGCCCGCTTCCTGCTTGGGCGCACGCTGTTCGAGAGCGGCGACATGGCCGCCGCGCAGATCGAGCTCGGCAAGGCGCACGACCTGCGCTGGGACGACAACGCGGTGCTGCCGCTGCTGGCCAAGGCGATGGTCGCACGCGGCGAGGCCAAGCAGGTCGCCGACCTGTACGGCCGCTTCGAGCTCGGCGACCGTGTCGCCGGCGCCGAACTGCGGGCCCAGGTGGCGCTGGCCCACGCCGCGCTCGGCGACTCCGACCGCAGCCAGGCGGCCGTCGACCAGGCGCTCCGGCTGGACCCGAAGAACATCACCGCCCGGCTGCAGGAGGCGCGCCTGCTGACGCGCACCGAGTCGCCGCGGCAGACGCTGGAGCGCGTCGACGGCATCCTGGCGGACGCGCCGGGCAACGCCAACGCCTGGCTGCTCAAGGGCAACGTGCTGCGCTGGAGCCTCGGCGACAACGACGGCGCGATGGCCGCCTTCCGCTCGGCGCTGGAGGCCGAGCCGCGCCACCTGCCGGCCTACGCCGCGCTGGTGCCGCTGCTGCTGGAGCGCAGCGACGTCGAGGGCCTGCGCGCGATGGTCGCGGCGATGAAGAAGGTGCTGCCGCAGCATCCCGACACGCGCTACTACGACGCCCAGGTCGCGCTGCTCGACGGCGACGTCAAGCGCGCGCGCGACGGCGTGCAGCAGTTGCTGAAGCTGGCGCCGACCAGCGTGCGCCTGCTGCAGCTGGCCGGCGCGATCGAGTTCCGCGAAGGCCGGCTGCTGCTCGCGGAGTCCTTCCTCAACCGCGCGATCCAGCAGGAGCCGCGGCTGGGCACGGCGCGCCGGCTGCTGGCCCAGACCCATCTGCGCGCCGGCCAGCCGGCCAAGGCGCTGCAGGCGATCAAGCCGGTGCTGGAAGGGCCGCGGCCGGACGCCCCGTCGCTGGCGGCAGCGGCCGAGGCCTACCTGCAGAGCGGCGACATGGCGACCGCGGAGCGCTACTTCAAGCGCGCGGCGGCGATCGACCCGCGCGACCCGAAGGTCTCGACCGCGCTGGCGCTGACGCAGATCGCCAAGGGCCAGACCGACGACGGCTTCGCGCAGCTCGAGCACATCGCCACGCAGGACCCCGGCAACTACGCCGACCTGGCGCTGATCAGCGCCCGGCTGCGCGTCGGCCAGGTCGACGCCGCGCTGGCGGCGACCGGCCGGCTCGAGAAGAAGATGCAGGGCCAGCCGCTGCCGCACCTGCTGCGCGGCCGCATCCTGGGCCAGCGCGGCGACGCGCCCGGCGCCCGCGCGGCCTACACCCGGGCGGCCGAGCTGGACCCGGCCTACTTCCCGGCCGTGGCCGGGCTGGCGGCCATCGACTTCGCCGAGAACAAGCCGCAGGAGGCGATCAAGCGCTTCGAGGCGCTGCGGGAGCAGGACCCGCGCGACTACCGCGCACTGCTGGCGATCGCCGACCTGAAGCAGCGCACCGGCGCCGGTGCCGCCGAGGTCGGCGGCCTGCTCGCCGCCGCCGTCAAGGCCAACCCCGGCGAGGCCGCGCCGCGGCTGGTGCTGGTCGAGCACTTCCTCGGCCTGGGCGATCACAAGGCGGCGCTGACCGCTGCCAACGAGGCCGTCGCCGCGGTGCCCGACGACGTGCGCCTGCTCGACGCGCTGGGCGTGGCGCAGCTCGCGGTGGGCGACACGCAACAAGCCCTGGCCACCTTCGGCAAGGTCGCCGCGGCCCAGCCCGAGCTGCCGGGGCCGCAGATGCGCATGGCCGACACCTACGTGGCGATGAAGAACCCGGACGCCGCGATGCAGGCGCTGCGCCGGGCCCTGAAGGCCGCACCCGAGCACCTGCCGGCGCAGCAGCGCCTGGTGCAGGTCGCGCTGGCGAGCCAGCACTACGACGAGGCGCTGCAGGTCGCACGCGAGGTCGGCCGGCAGCGCCCGCGCGAGGCCGCCGGCCCGCTGCTCGAATCCGAGGTGCTGTCGGCGCAGAAGCAATGGCCGGCGGCGCTGGCGGCGACGCGCGTCGCGCTGCAGCGCCAGCCCGCCACTGCGGTGGCGGTGCGGCAGCATGCGCTGCTGAGCCTGGCCGGGCGCCAGGCCGAGGCCGAACGTTTTGCCGCCGCCTGGGAGACCGAGCATCCGAAGGACGCCGACTTCCAGAACCACCTGGGCGGCGCGGCGCTCGACCGGGGGCAGTTCGCCCAGGCCGAGGCGCGCTTTCGCAAGGTCATCGCGCTGCGGCCCAACGACGCCGTGGCGCACAACAACGTCGCCTGGCTGATGGTCCGCCAGGGCAAGCCCGGCGCGGTGGCCGTCGCCGAACGGGCGCTGCAGCTGGCCCCGGGCAACGCGTCGGTGCTGGACACGCTGGCCGGCGCGCTGGCCGCCGACAAGCAGCTGCCGCGCGCCGTGCAGACGCAGCGTGAAGCCGTCGCCAAGGCCCCCGAGGTGCCGAACTACCGCCTCGGCCTGGCCCGCCTGCTGATGGCCAACGGCGACAAGGCGGCGGCCCGGGCCGAACTCGAATCGCTCGCCAAGCTCGGCCCGTCCTTCCGCGGCCAAGACGAAGTGACCCGCCTCCTCAAGACCCTGTGATGAAACACTCCCTGACCGCCGTCGCGATCACCGTCGCGGCGCTGCTCGCCGCCTGCGGCGGCCCGTCCGAAGAAGAGCTGCTCGCCACCGCGAAGCAGTCGCTGGCGCAGAACGACAGCAAGTCGGCGACCATCTCGCTGAAGTCGGCGCTGCAGAAGAACCCCGACCTCGCCGAGGCCCGGCTGCTGCTGGGCACGACGCTGCTGGCCATGGGCGACGCCGCCGGCGCCGTCGTCGAGCTGCGCAAGGCCGAGATGCTCAAGCTGCCCGAGGCGCGGGTCGTGCCGGCGCTGGCACGCGCCACGCTGGCCGCCGGCGACGAGCGCCGCGTCGTGCAGACCTGGGGCGCGACGCGCCTGGGCCAGCCCGAGGCCGACGCCGACCTGTCGACGACGCTGGCGATGGCCTATCTGCGGCTCGACCAGACGCCCAAGGCCGAACAGGCGGTCGAGGCCGCGCTGCAGGCCCAGCCGGGCTACGCGCCGGCCAAGCTGCTGAAGGCGCGGCAACTGGCCGCCCGGGCCGACCTCGACGGCGCCCTGCGCCTGACCGACGAGCTGACCGGCGCCGACGCCCGCAACGCCGAGGCCTGGCTGCTGAAGGGCCAGCTCGAGCAGTACGGACGCCAGGACCGCGACGCCGCGCTGGCGGCCTACCGCAAGGCCGTCGAGGCCGACCCGCGGCAGATGACGGCGCACCAGTCGCTCGTCGCGCTGCTCGTCGCCGCCGGCGACGTGGCAGGCGCCGAGGCCCATGTCCAGCAGCTCGCCAAGAAACTGCCCGACCTGGCCGGCACGCGTCTGCTGCAGGCCCAGACCGCCTACCTGCGCAGCGACTTCGAAGGCGTGCGGCGGCTGACGCAGCCGCTGGTGCAGGCCGCACCGAACAACCCCCTCGTGCTGCAGCTGGCCGGCGCCGCCGAATACCAGCTGCGCGCCCTGCCCCAGGCCGAGACCCTGCTGGCCCAGGCCGTGAAGCTGCAGCCCGGCATGCCGCTGGCCACCCGCCTGCTCGCCGAGACCTATTTGCGCACCGGCCAGGCCGACAAGACGCTGGCGCTGCTGCAGCCCGAACTCGACAGCGGCAAGGCACGCGCCGAGACGCTGCTGCTGGCCGGCCAGGCGTACCTGCAGATCGGCGAGGCGCGCCAGGCCGAGGCGGTGTTCGCGCAGGCGGCCAAGGTCGCGCCGCAGAACCCGCGCGCGCGCACCGCGGTCGCGCTCGGCAAGATCGGGCGCGGCGACACCAGCGCCGGCCTGGGTGAGCTGGAGACGCTGGCGGCGCACGAGTCGGGGGTCGGCGCCGACATGGCGCTGATCGCCTCGTACCTGCGCCAGGGCGACCGCGCCAAGGCGCTGAAGGCCATCGACGGCCTGGACGCCAAGCGGCCCCAGGACCCGACGCCCGAGCTGATGCGCGGCCGCGTGCTGCTGCTCGGCAACGACCGCGCCGGCGCACGTGCCGCGTTCGGGCGCGCGCTCGAACGCGACGCCTCCTACTTCCCGGCCGTCGCCAGCCTGGCCGCGCTCGACCTGGCCGAGGGCAAGGCCGACGCGGCGCGCAAGCGTTTCGACGACGAGTTGGCGCGCGACCCGAAGAACTGGCGCGCGATGCTGGCGCTGGCCGAGTGGCACGAGCGCACCGGCGGCGGCGCCGACGCCGCCAGCACCCAGTACGCGGCCGCGGTGAAGGCCGCGCCCAACGAGGCGCTGCCGCGGCTGCGGCTGATCGACGACCGCCTCGCCCGGCGCGACACCCGCGGGGCGCTGTCGGCGGCCCGCGAGGCCGTGGCGGCGCTGCCGTCCAGCCGCGAGCTGCTCGCCGCGCTGGCCCGCAGCGAGCTGGCCAACCGCGACTACCAGCAGGCGCTGACGAGCTTCCAGAAGCTCGCCCAGCTGCAGCCGCGCTCGCCGGCCGGGCTGCTCGGCCAGGCCGACGCCTATCTGGGCCTGAAGGACGAGGCCGGCGCCGAGCGCAGCCTCAAGGCCGCGCTGGAACTCGCGCCGCGCCTGCTGCCCGCCCAGCGCGCGCTGCTCGGCCTGTACGCCGGCAGCGGGCGTTATGCCGAGGCCGTGGCGCTGGCGCGCGAGATCCAGAAGCAGCGCCCCGGCGAGGCCATCGGTTATCTCGCCGAGGCCGACGTCGAGACCGCGCGGCGCAAGCCCGAGGCGGCGCTCGCGCTGATCCGCAGCGCCGTGCAGAAGGCGCCGGGCGCCGAGTCGGCGATCCGGCTGCACGCGACGCTGCGCGCCGCCGGGCAAGGCGACGAGGCCGAGCGCTTCGCCGCCAGCTGGCAGAAGCAGCACCCGGACGACATCGCGTTCCGCTTCCACCTCGGTGACCTGGCGCTGGCCACGAAGGACTGGGCCGCCGCCGAGGCGCGTTACCGCGACGTGCTGCAGCGCCAGCCGTCCAACCCGATGGCGCTGAACAACGTCGCCTGGCTGATGCTGCAGCAGCACAAGCCCGGCGCGCTGGCGCTGGCCGAGAAGGCGAACACGCTGGCCCCGGGCCAGCCGGCGCTGCGCGACACGCTGGCGCTGGCCGCGGCCGCCGAAGGCCAGCTGCCGCGCGCGCTGCAGTTGCAGAAGGAGACCGTGCAGCGGTCGCCCGACTCGCCGTCGCTGCGGCTGACGCTGGCCAAGCTGATGCTGCAGTCGGGCGACAAGACCGGCGCGCGCGCCGAGCTCGACAAGCTGGCCAAGCTCGGCCCGGGCTTCGACGGCCAGGCCGAGGTCGCCGAGCTGCTGAAGAAGGCGAGCTGAAGACCGGGCCGCGCCGTCGGGCCTGCCGGGTCAGGCCTGCTGGCGCTGCGCGGCCTCCTGCTCGCGGCGCTCGGCGCCGCTGAACCGGCGCCAGGCCTTGCGCGCGAGGTGGCGGGCGAGCAGCGGCAGCGGCATGCGCAGCCAGTGCGAACGCAGGTACAGCGCCAGCCGCGCCGGCGGCGCCCCCGGCGTCTCGCAACTCGGGTGCTGCGGCTGCAGCGCCCGCGCGTAACAGGCGTCGAGCAGCGCCGGCAGCGGCCACGGCGGCGCCGCGCGCTGCAGTTCACGCTGGACCTCCGGCGGCACCGGCGTGCCGAGCGCACGCGCGCTGTGGCGCAGCGCATAGTGCAGCGAGCGCCGCAGCCCCAGCCGGCCGGCGCGTTCGACGACGCGGTCCCAGTAGGCGGCCTCGCCGCCGAAGTGGCGCACCAGCGCGTCCAGGTCGAACAGGTCGCGCAGCCCGTGGGCGAACTCGCCTTCGTGGAACAGGTGGGTTGCGCTGTGCAGCAGCAGGTCGGCCGGCGCCAGCGTCGACAGGCCGGGCCAGGCGGCCAGCGGGCGCAGGTCCTCGAACAGCGCCGGCGTGTCCAGCGCGGTGCGCGAGGTCAGCGGCAGCAGCGTGTGGTGCACGTCGAGCGCCGTCTCGCGGCTGCGGTGGCGCATCGGCGGCAACTCGTGCATCCAGCGGCGGTAGTACTGCTCGTCGTAGGCCGACAGGCCTTCGACGATCCAGCCGTGGATCAGCAGCGCGCTCTCGACGTCGGCCAGCGCCGCACGCGGCACGAGGATGTCGAGGTCGCCGTACAGCCGCGAGCGCGCCAGCGGCAGGTCCAGCGCCAGGTAGGCGCCGCCCTTGAGCACGACGCAGTGCGGCGTGACCCCGGCCAGGGCCTCGGCAATGCAGGCCAGCTCCCAGCGCATGCGCTGGCGCTGGGCGTCGGCGATCTGGCGCGCGGCCGCCAGATGGGCCTGCGCCGGCGGCGGCGCCTGGACGCCGGCCTCGGCCAGCGCGTCGTGCAGCCGGGCGATCAGGTTGGCGCGGCGCGCCTGGCGCACCAGCAGGTCCCAGCCGGCCGGCGCCAGCGCGGCAGCGCGTGCCGGCTCCCGCAGCACACGCACGAGCAGGCTAGGCGCCATGCGCGTCTCCCGGCGGCCGGCCGGCGGCCAGCGCCTCGAAGGCCGGCTCGAGCTCGTCGAGCGTGCCGTAGCGGAAGCTCAGGCAGTCGACGGCGCCGACCAGCGTGGTCAGCGTGTCGAAACCCCGCCGCCCGAGCACGTGGTAGTTGAAGGACTGCTCGGCCAGCAGCAGCGCCGCCTGCGCGCGGTCGAGCCGCTCGAAGCCGGCGCGGGCTCCGGCCTGCCAGCGCGGCAGCACCACCCAGGCCGGCCGTGCCGGCTCGGCGCGGCGGCGCACGGCCTCGGCCGGCGGGCGCATCAGCGCCACCGTGCCCTTCAGCGTGTCCGGCACCGGCGGCGACATCACGGCCTCGGGCACGAAACCGGTGACCAGGTCGATCGAGGCGTTCTTCAGGTTGACGGCACGCGCCATGCCGTGCACCAGGCCGGTGGCCGGGTCCAGCAGCGCGAGCTCGTCGGACAGCAGACGCCAGCCGCGATGGGCCAGCACCGCGGTCAGCGTGCTCTTGCCCGAGCCCGGCGGCGCCGGCAGCACGAGCGCGCGGCCGTCGCGCTCGAGCACCGCGGCATGGCAGACCAGGAACTGGTGGGCGTGCGAGGCCACGCACCAGTTGAGGCCCCATTCGAGCATCGTCGGCGCCTGGCGCCGGGGCAGGCTGACGAAGGCCGGCAGCCCGTCGTAGAGGAAACGCGCGCGCCAGCGGCCGAACGGCAGCCAGCGCGGCTCGGCGCGGATCTCGAGATGGAAGTCGGCGAAGCCGTCCTCGGCGGCGAGCGGGAAGTCGGCGTAGAGCAGCGCCACGGCGTCGGCCAGCGCCGGCAGCTCGGAACGCACGCAGGCGCTGAAGGGGTGCAGGTCCAGCCGCAGGCCGGCGCCGCGGAGCCGCGCGCGCAGCGCCGCACGATCGAGGTCGGAGATCTTCAAGAGTCCAGGCGCGCGACGAGGCCCCATGTCCGCAGCTGTTCGAGTTCGGTGCCGATGGCGCCGGCCATGTCGGCGGGCAGCTCGGTGCCCAGCTCCGCGGCGAGTGCTGCGGCCAGCGCCGGCTCGGACTGCGCACCGTGCTCGTGCAGCATCGCCATCAACTCCAGCGCCAGCGCGCCGAGCGTGAAGGTGTCGCCGCTGCGTTCGTCGAAGGCGATCGCGCAGGCCGAGTCGTCCCAGGACCGGACGTGGATCGCCGCCTCGTGCGTGAGGGACCAGGTCGCCGCGGTCACGCCATCAGATCGGGCGCGAGACGTTGTTGTTCTTCACGTAGTCGAGGATCTCGGCACGGCCCCAGTACTTGCCCGAGGGCAGCGTGTAGCTGCCGGAGGCCATCTGGTTGACGTCCAGCAGCGGCACGCAGCGCGTCGGGTCGATGTCCACGCCCTTGCCCTGCAGCAGCCGCTGGTTCAGGCAGGCCACGACCATGTGGCGCGGGAAATCGTCAAGCCCCGCGCAGTTGTTGATCTTGTTGAGCAAATCGAACAGCAGCACATCCTTGGTGTGAAGACCGCTCGGCCGGGGCACGTCAAAGTGGCTGACCAGCACGGTTCTCTTCCAGCCGTCGAAGTTGCTGCCGAACTTCTTGCTGTCGAGACTCCCACACAGCTTGTCCCACGGCCGGCCGATGCCGACCTGCTCGAGATTGCGGCACCACTGGTCCAGCGACCAGGCCTGGATCTTGGTGCCGTTGGCGATCGCGCGCGTCGTGACGCTGGCCGACGGGTTGACCATCATCGAGCCCCAGGCCGAGGTCGACAGGCAGCTGAGGGTCGTGGCGTGCACCGGGCGGCCGACCAGCAGCAGCGAGGCCGGCGCGGCACCGCCGGCGACCCTCAGCAAGCGCCGGCGACGCGGGGAGAAGCCGCCAGACGGAGTGCCCTCGGCGTGATCCGGTTCTTGGGGTTCGATGGGTCGTTCGGTGTCGTTCATCACGGCTCCCTCGGATTCGGCGCAGGCGACAAGCTCTGGAGCGGGTCCGGTGCACGCAGTGTAGACCGCGACCCGGCGCCGACACACCTTGCAACGGGCCCTTGAATCGGTGGTCGGCACCCCGTGGATGAAGCCGTCCGTGTACTGGTTCTCACCGGTCCGCCAGGCACTCAATTGCGACAAGGTGTTGCAGATCCTCAACCTGCCGCGCCGCACGCCGTAACCTGAGCCATGAGCACCCTGCGAAAGAACGTCCACGCCGGTCTGCGTTCCGCGATGGGGATGCTGCCCGACTCCGCCCGGCACGCGATCTTCCGCCGCATGGTCGACTGCGAGCCGGCCCCGGACGGCCGGCTGGAGATCCGCATCGTCGACAGCCGCCAGGATCTCGAGGCCTGCTTCCGGCTGCTGCACGACGCCTACGTCGCCAGCGGCTTCATGAAGCCGCACCCGTCGGGCCTGCGCGTCACGCCATACCACGCGCTGCCGACGACGACGACGATCGCCGCGTTCTGGGACGGCGAGGTCGTCGGCACGCTGTCGATGATCCGCGAAGGCGTTTTCGGCTTCCCGCTGCAGTCGGTGTTCGACCTGACCGCGGTGCGCGCCCAGCCGGGGCGCATCGCCGAGATCTCGGCGCTGGCGGTGCACCCGAAGTTCCGCTCCACCGGCGGCAGGATCCTGTTCCCGCTGATGAAGTTCATGCACGACTACTGCGTGCACTACTTCGACACCCGGCACCTGGTCATTGCCGTCAACCCGGCGAAGATCGAGCTCTACGAGTCGCTGCTGTTCTTCCGCCGCCTGCAGGCCTCCGAGGTCGACCACTACGACTTCGCCAACGGCGCGCCGGCGGTCGGCGCGACGCTGGACCTGCACGAGGCCCCGACGCTGCTGAAGGAAGGCTACGACGGCCGCCCGCCGCGCAAGGACCTGTACCGCTACTTCATCACCTCGCGCCTGCCCAACGCCAAGCTGCCCGAACGCCGCTACTTCACGACCAACGACCCGGTGATGACGCCGGCGCTGCTGGACTACTTCTTCACCCAGCGCACCGACTGCTTCGCCCAGCTCGACACTCGCCGGCTGGGGCTGCTGCACAGCATCTACGACAGCCCCGAGTACGCCGCGGTGCTGCCGCCGCTGCCTTACGGCCACCAGGCCGGTGGCGCCGCGCTGCGCCGCCACCCGCGCTACTCGCTGAAGTGCCCGGCGGTGCTGACGCTGGAAGACCGCCCGCAGGCGCTGGAGGTGGTGGAGCTGTCGCAGCAGGGCTTCCAGGCCCACGGCGCGAACGACCTGCCGCTGGGCGCACGCGGCTGGGCCAAGGTGCAGCTCGGCGAAGGCGTCGAATCCACGGTGCTGACCGAGGTCGTGCGGCGCGTGCCGACGGCCACCGGCCACTACCACGGCTTCCGCGTCGAGGCGCCGGACCCGGCCTGGATGCGCTGCGTGCGCCTGCTGGAGACCGGCACGACGCACGCCGACCTCGCGCCCGACCCGGCAGAGCCGGCGGCCCGGCCGCAGCCCGACGGCCGCCGGGCAGCCTGAGCGGGGGGCCGGACGCACCACCTGCGGGTGCTATGCTGGCCCTACCGTGCGCGCCCCGTTCCCGACGCTGATCCCCGCCCCCACCTCCCCGATCGATGCCCGTCCCGGCGCCGGCCACGGCACCGGCCCCCGGCGCCGCGCCTGGCTGGCGGCTTCGCTGCTGTCGCTGACCTTGCCGGCCTGGGCCGGCCTGCCCGACGTCATCGCCGCGGCCAAGCCCGGGGTCGTCGCCGTCGGCACCTTCAACCCGCTGGACAACCCGCGCTTCTCGTTCCGCGGCAGCGGCTTCGCCGTGCTCGACGGCAGCTACGTCATCACCAACCAGCACGTGCTGCCGCCGGCCAACGAGGTCGAGCAGCTGTCGCGGCTGTCGGTGCTGGTGGCGCGCAACGGCAAGGTGTCGGAAGCGCGCTCGGCGCGCCTGGCCGGCTCCGACCGCTCGCACGACCTGGTGCTGCTGAAGATCGAGGGCCCGTCGCTGCCGCCGCTGCCGCTGGCCGACGCCGACGCTGCGCGCGAAGGCATGTCGATCGCGCTGATGGGCTTCCCGATCGCCGGCGCGCTGGGCTACTCGCCGGTGACGCACCGCGGCATCGTCTCGGCGGTGACCTCGATCGCGCTGCCGGCGGCGAACTCGCGCCAGCTCGACCCGCGGGCGCTGCAGAAGCTGCGCGAGGGCAGCTTCGACATCTTCCAGCTCGACGCCACCGCCTACCCCGGCAACAGCGGCGGCCCGGTGCTGGACGCCGAGACCGGCGAGGTCGTCGCCGTCGTCAACATGGTGCTGGTGCGCGGCACGCGCGAGAACGCGATCCAGTACCCGTCGGGCATCAGCTACGCGATCCCCGTGCGCCACGTGCACGAGCTGCTGCAGCAGGCCGCTCCGCCGGAGCCGACGGCCACGGCGCTGCCGCGCTGATCAGACGCGGTAGTAGCCGCGGTACCAGTCGACGAAGCGGCCGATGCCGGTGCGCAGGTCGGTGGCCGGCGCGAAACCGGTCCAGGCACTCAGCGCGTCGACGTCGGCGTAGGTCGCCGGCACGTCGCCGTCCTGCATCGGCAGCAGGTTCTTCTGTGCCTCGCGGCCGAGCGCGGCCTCGACGTGGCCGATGAACTCCATCAGCTCCACCGGCGCGTGGTTGCCGATGTTGAAGACGCGGTAGGGCACGTTGCTGGTGCCGGCGTCGGGCGCCTCGGGACGGTAGGCCGGGTCGGGCTCGGCCGTGCGGTCGAGCACCCGGATCACGCCTTCGACGATGTCGTCCACGTAGGTGAAGTCGCGCTTCATGCGGCCGTGGTTGAAGACGTCGATCGGCCGGCCTTCGAGGATCGCCTTGGTGAACAGGAACAGCGCCATGTCCGGCCGGCCCCAGGGGCCGTAGACGGTGAAGAAGCGCAGCCCCGTCGTCGGCAGGCCGTAGAGATGGCTGTAGGTGTGCGCCATCAGTTCGTTGGCCTTCTTCGTCGCGGCGTACAGGCTGACCGGGTGGTCGACGCTGTCGTGCTCGGCGAACGGCATCTTCGTGTTGCCGCCGTAGACGCTGGAGCTGGACGCGTAGACGAGGTGCTGCACCCGCGCGTGGCGGCAGCCCTCGAGGATGTTGATGAAGCCGACGAGGTTGCTGTCGACGTAGGCGTGCGGGTTCTGCAGCGAGTAGCGCACGCCGGCCTGCGCGGCGAGGTGGATGACGCGGTCGAAACGTTCGGCGGCGAACAGCGCGTCCATGCCGGCGCGGTCGGCGACGTCGAGCTTGACGAAGCGGAAGCCCGGGTGCGGCTCGAGCCGCGCCAGGCGGTCGAGCTTGAGCCGGACGTCGTAGTAGTCGTTGAGGTTGTCGAGACCGACCACCTCGTCGCCGCGCGCGAGCAGCCGCAGCGCCGTCGTCATGCCGATGAAACCGGCGGCACCGGTGAGCAGGATCTTCATGTCGGCGACGATTCTGGCACGCGCCCTGCGCGGCCCGGCCCCCGTGCTCGCGGGCGGCCGGCGTGCCGTTCTGCTCAGCGCATCAGCATCCGGCGCACGAAGACGCTGGCCGCGTCGACCGCCAGCACCAGCACGATCATCGCCAGCAGCACCGTCGCCGTGCGGCCCATCTGGAACAGGCCGAGGTGGAAGGCCAGCATCTGCCCCAGCCCGCCGGCGCCGACGACACCCAGCACCGCGGCGGCGCGGATGTTGTTCTCCCAGCGGTACAGCGTGTAGCTGACGAGTTGCGGCAGCACCTGCGGCAGCGTCGCCCAGGCGGCGACGCGCCAGCCCTCGACACCCTGCGCGCGCAGCGCCTCGGCCGGGCCGGGCGGCGCGTTCTCGATGGCCTCGCCGAACAGCCGGCCGAGCACGCCGGTGGTGTGCAGCGCCAGCGCCAGCGTGCCGGTCATCGGCCCCAGGCCGGCGGCGACCAGCAGCAGCGCCGCCCAGACGAGTTCGGGCACCGCACGCAGCGCGTTCATCAGCCAGCGCGCCAGCCACCGGCCGCGGCGCGGCAGCGCCAGCAGCAGCCCGCCGACGGCCGCCAGCGCGGTGCCCAGCAGCGACATCGCCAGCGTCTCGCCGGCACCGCGCACGACCTTGGCGACGAACACCGGGTCGTGCGCCGGCGGGAAGAACTCGGCGACGAAACGCGCCATCGAGGCCAGCGCCTCGGACGAGAAGAAGGCGCGCCACTGCAGGTCCAGCGAAACGAAGCTGGCGACGATCAGCACCGCCAGCGCAGCCAGCAGCACACGCGTGCGCACGTCGGTGCGCGGAGGGCGGCGCGGGTTCATCCGAGCACCTTGCGGATCGTCGCGCTGGCGCGGTCGGCCAGTGCCACCAGCGCGACGAAGACGATCAGCACCGTCGCCACCTCGGCGCCGGCGAACATCTTCAGCGAGCCGTCCAGCTCCTGGCCCAGGCCGCCGGCACCGACGAAACCGAGCACCACCGACGAGCGGATCGCGCACTCCCAGCGGTAGACGGTGTACGAGGCCAGCTCGTGCGCGTTCTGCGGCAGCAGCCCCCAGAAGAAGGCCTGCAGCCGGCCCGCGCCCTGGCGCAGCAGCGCCTGCGCCGGCGCCGCTTCGCCGCTGTCCAGGATCTCGGCGTAGACCTTGCCGAGCATGCCGCCGTAGGTCAGCGCGATCGCCAGCACGCCCGAGGTCGGCCCCAGGCCGACGACACGCACGAAGACCAGCGCCCAGACGAGTTCGGGCACGCTGCGCAGCACGACGAGCAGCGCGCGCACCGCCTGGCGCACGACCAGCGGCACGGCCGCCATCGGCCCGGCCAGCGCCGAGAGCGACAGCACGCGCGCCGTCAGCAGCGCACCCGGCACCGCGATCAGCAGCGCCAGCGTGATGCCGGCGGTGGCGATCGCCACCGTGCGCCAGGTCGCTTTCGCGACCAGCGCCAGGAACTCGGGCGCGAGCGCCGGCGGGAAGAAGGCGGCGAGGAAACGCCCGGTGACGGCCAGCGTCTCGGGCTCGAACAGCCGCTGCGGCCGGAACTCGGTGGCCACGACCAGCGGCCACAGCAGCACCAGCACGGCGCCGGTCCAGAAGACCCGGCCGGCCCAGGCCGGGTCGCGGCGCGCCGGGTTCAGCATCGGCCGGCGACCAGCGCGCGTTCGGCCGGCTGGTCTTCCAGCGCCGGAGCGAAGTCTTCGCGCGCCGCGTACAAGGCCTGCAGACGCGCCGGCGTGACCTCGGCGGCCGGCAGGTCGAAGGCCAGGCGGCCGTCGCGCAGGCCGATGACACGCGGGAACGAGGCCAGCGCCGCGTCGACCTGGTGCAGCGACGCGACCAGCGTCACGCCACGCGCCGCGGCCTCGTCGCGCAAGGCGGCCAGCGCCTGGGCGGCACGCGCCGGGTCCAGCGCCGACAGCGGCTCGTCGACCAGCCACAGCGTCGCCGGCGACAGCAGCGCACGCGCCAGGCCGACACGCTGGCGCTCGCCGCCGGACAGGCGGTCGACACGCTCGAAGAGCTTGTCGGCGAGGTCGAAACGCGCCAGCGCGGCTTCGGCCGCGCCGATGTCCTGGGCGTGCACCAGCGCCGCCAGGCTCTGCCAGAAGCCCATCGCCGGCAGCCGGCCGGCCGTCACCGCGGTGACGACACGCTGGCGCGGCGGCAGCGGCGGCGTCTGCGGCGCCAGGAACAGCCGGCCGCGCAGCCGCTGCAGCGCCGCGCGCGGCAGCGTCCACGGGTCGGTGCCGTCGAGCACGACCTGCCCGGCCGAGGGCCGCAGCGCCGCGGCGATGAGCTGCAGCAGCGTCGTCTTGCCGGCGCCCGACGGGCCGATGACGGCCACCGCCTCGCCAGGCGCGATGTCCAGCGTCAGGCCGTCGATGGCCGCCGGCGCGTCGGCGCGGGCCGCCGGGTGGCGGCCGACGGCGGCGGCCAGCGCGATGCGCATCGCGGCCGCGCTCAGATCAGGCCGGCGGCGCGTGCCGCGGCTTCGATGCCCTTGTAGTTGTCCGGGCTGGTCGGCACGAAACGCGTCGCGCGCTGCAGTTCCAGCACCTCGCGGCCTTCGGCGGTGTCGCGCGACAGCGCCAGGAAGGCGGCCTTGAGCTTCTCGCGCAGCGGCGCCGGCATCTGGGCGTGCACGGTCCAGTTGTAGTCGTAGTACGCGGGCGTCGTGTAGAAGACGCGCACGCGCTGCGTGTCGACCTTGCCCTCGGCGACGAGCTTGTCCCAGACCGAGATGTTCAGCGCCCCGGCGGCCACCTTGCCGGCGGCGACCGCGGCCACCGTGGCGTCGTGCGCGCCGCTGTAGGCGACACGGCGGAAGTCGCGGTCGGGTTCCAGCCCGGCGGCCATCAGGAAGCTGCGCGGCATCAAGTGGCCCGAGGTCGAGCTCTGCGAGCCGAAGCTGAAGTCGCGGCCCTTGATGTCGGCCAGCGAGCGCACCGCCGGGTCGGCGGTGACGAAGACCGAGCGGAACTTCTGGTCCTCCTCGCGCTGCACCAGCGGGATCACCTGGCCGCCGGAGCGGATGTTGGCCTGCACGAAGGTGAAGCCGCCGAACCAGGCGAGGTCGATCTTGCGCGTGACCAGGGTCTCGACGGCCGCGGCGTAGTCGGTCACCGGCGTGTACTCGACCTTCATCGCGAGCTTGGACTCGAGGTACTTGACCAGCGGCGCGGCCTTGCGCGCCAGTTCGGTCGGCGACTCGTCGGGGATCGCGGTGACGCGCAGCACCTGCTGCGCCTGGGCGCCGACGGCGGTGAAGGCGGCGGCGACGACAGCGGCGCGCAGCGCGCGCGACATCAGGCGGTGGAACATCGGTTCTCCCTGGGTCGATGGGGGGCGCGATTATGGAAGTTCGGCCCGGCCCGCGCAGGCGCTCGGTTTCCCGGGCGGGACTATGCTCGCGGCCGATCCATCTTTGCGAAAGCCGCCGATGACCACCGCCCCCGCCCCTGCAGAGCCCCGTCTGACCTCGCTGTCGCACGGCGGCGGCTGCGGCTGCAAGATCGCCCCGGGCGTGCTGACCGAGATCCTGCGCGGCGCGTCGGCGATGCCGGTGCCGCCCGAGTTGCTGGTCGGCATCGAGACCAGCGACGACGCCGCGGTCTACCAGCTCAACGACGAGCAGGCGCTGGTCGCGACGACCGACTTCTTCATGCCGATCGTCGACGACCCCTTCGACTTCGGCCGCATCGCCGCGACCAACGCGCTGTCCGACGTCTACGCGATGGGTGGCAAGCCGATCCTGGCGCTGGCGCTGGTCGGCATGCCGATCGCGGTGCTGTCCACCGAGACCATCGGGCGGGTGCTCGAAGGCGGCGCCTCGGTCTGCCGGGCCGCCGGCATCCCGATCGCCGGCGGCCATTCGATCGACTCGGTCGAGGCGATCTACGGCCTCGTGGCGCTGGGCCTGGTGCACCCGCAGCGGGTGCGCCGCAACGCCGGCGCGAAGCCCGGCGACCTGCTGGTGCTGGGCAAGCCGCTGGGTGTCGGCGTGATGTCGGCGGCGCTGAAGAAGGGTGCGCTCGGCGCCGAGGGCTACGACCGCATGATCGCGACGACGACGAAACTCAACACGCCGGGGCCCGACCTCGCGGCGCTGGACGCGGTGCACGCGCTGACCGACGTCACCGGCTTCGCGCTCGCCGGCCACGCGCTGGAGATGGCACGCGGCTCGGGCCACGACGTCGAGCTCGACTGGGCCTCGGTGCCGCTGCTGCCGGGCGTGCGTGCGCTCGCCGGCCAGGGTTTCGTCACCGGCGCGTCGGGCCGCAACTGGGCCAGCTACGGCGCCGAAGTCGAACTGCCCGAGGGTTTCGCCGCCGAAGACCGCGCGCTGCTGACCGACCCGCAGACCAGCGGCGGCCTGCTCGCCGCCTGCGCGCCCGAGGCGCTGGACGCGGTGCTGGCGATCTTCCGCGAGCACGGCTTCGGCGACGCCGCGGTGGTCGGCCGCGTCGTGCCGACCGCCGGCGCGGCGCCGCGGCTGCGCATTCGCTGAGGGCAAAAAAACGGGGCCGCGAGGGCCCCGTAACTCGATCTTCCTGACCACCCGACGTCCGGAACCGTCAGGCAGCGAAGTCATTCTGGGCCGGGTGCGCCGTCGATGCCAAAAGCCGGCGCCAAGGCCCCGGACGCGAAAGGTCCAAGCCGGCCCACGGCGTTAAGGTCGCGCGATGCGTGAGGGAACCTCGTTCAGCGAGCTGCCGTTCGACGGCCGCCGCGTGCGCATCGAGTGGCGCGAGATCGGCCGCGACGCGCCGCCGGGCACGCCGTGCATGGTCTTCCTGCACGAGGGCCTGGGTTCGGCGGCGGCCTGGCGCGACTTCCCCGACCGGCTCTGCGCCGCGCTCGGCTGGCGCGGGCTGGTCTATTCGCGCCCCGGCTACGGCCGCTCGACGCCGCGCGCGGCCGACGAACACTGGGACGCGAGTTATCTGCACCGCCAGGCGCAGGACCTGCTGCCGGCGCTGCTCGCCGAACGTGGCCTCGACCCGGCGCGCGAGCCGCTCTGGCTCTTCGGCCACAGCGACGGCGCGACGATCGCGCTGCTGCACGCCGCGGCCTTCCCCGGCGTCGCCGCCGGTGCGGTGATCGTCGCGCCGCACCTGTGGGTCGAAGACCTCACGCTCGCCGGCCTGCGCGCCGCCCGCCGGGCCTACGTCGAAGGCGACCTGCGCGCCCGGCTGGCACGCTGGCACGACGACCCCGACTCGGCCTTCTGGGGCTGGAACGGCGTCTGGCTGGACGAACGTTTCCACGGCTGGTCCATCGTCGACGAGGTCGCGGCGATCCGCTGCCCGCTGCTCGCGGTGCAGGGCGAACGCGACGACTACGGCACGCTGGAGCAGATCCGCAGCGTGGCGCGGCAGGTGCCGGGCACGGTGCTGCTGGAACTGGAGGACTGCGGCCACGTGCCGCACCGCGAGCGGCCGCGCGAGCTGATCGCCGCCGTGGCGCGCTTCGTCAAACCGGATTGAGACCGGATCGAGGCCAGCCCTCGCGCGTGAAATCGCGCTCAGGCCTTCGTCCGGCACGGGACGCCTTCCGGCGTCCCATGTCCGGACTCAGTCACGCCAGCACTGGTACACGTAAGTGCCCGGCGCGGCGCAGACGACGTCGGCCTTGGCCGGCGTGCGCGCCTTGGCGGTCTCGCCGCTGCCCTGGGCCAGCAGCCACTCGTGCCAGGCGGTCCACCACGAACCTTCGTGGCGCGGCGCCTGCTCGGCCCAGGCCTCGGGGTCGACCCAGGCGCCGTCGACCTCGCGTGTGGCCATGCGGTAGCGCCGGTTGGCGTGGCCGGGCTCGCTGACGATGCCGGCGTTGTGGCCGCCGCTGGTCAGCACGAAGGTGATCGTGGTGTCGGCCAGGCGGTGGATCTTGTAGACCGACTTCCACGGCGAGACGTGATCCTTCTCGGTGCCGACGACGAACATCGGCGCCGCGATGTCCGACAGCGACACCGCGCGCCCTTCGACCGGGAAGCGCCCTTCGGCGATCTCGTTGCGCAGGTAGCAGCGGCGCAGGTACTCGCTGTGCATCGCCGCCGGCATGCGCGTCAGGTCGGCGTTCCAGGCCATCAGGTCGTTGGGGCTGTCGGGCTCGCCGAGCCAGAACTCGCGCAGCCGGCGTGACCAGACCTGGTCGCGTGAATGCAGGTAGGCGAAGGAGCCGGCCATCTGCGCGCCGGTGAGGAAGCCGCGTTCGGCCATCATGTCCTCGAGCAGCGTGACCTGCGACTCGTCGATCAGCACGCCCATCTCGCCGGGCTCGGTGAAGTCGGTCTCGGCGGCCAGCAGCGAGACGCTGGCCAGTTCCGGCAGCAGCTCGGCGCGTGCGATGCGCCCCGGCCGCGCCAGCGCCGCGGCGGCCAGCGACAGCAGCGTGCCGCCCAGGCAGTAGCCGCAGGCGTGAACGCGCCGCCCCGGGATCATCCGGGCGATCTGCGCCAGCGGGTCGAAGATGCCGAGCTCCAGATAGTCCTGCATCGCCAGCAGCGCGTCCGACTCGTCGGGGTTGCGCCAGCTGAGGATGAAGACCGTGTGGCCCTGCTCGACCAGCCACTTGACGAACGAGTTGTGCGGCGACAGGTCGAGGATGTAGTACTTCATGATCCACGACGGAACGATGAACACCGGCTCGGCCTGCACCGAGGCGGTCAGCGGCAGGTACTGGATCAGCTCGACGAGGTGGTTGCGCCAGACCACCTGGCCGGGCGTCACGGCGACGTCGACACCGGGCTCGTAACGCCGCTCGGGCGTGCGCAGCGGCTCCAGGCCGTGCTGGCGGCGCCAGCCGTCCAGCGCGTGCAGCGTGCCGTCGACGAGGTTGGCGCCGCCGCGTTCGGCGGTGCGCTGCAGCACCTCGGGGTTGGCCAGGCCGGCATTCGACGGCGCCAGCATGTCCAGCCACTGGCGGGCGAAGAAACGCACGACCTCGCGGTGGTGCGGGTCGACGCCGCGCAGGTCGGTCGCGTCCTGCCACCAGCGTTCGGTGGCGTGCCAGCCGTGCACCACCGGCGCCCAGGGCCACTGCCTCCACGCCGGGGCGGCAAAACGGGCGTCGCCGTTGCCGGGCTCGGCCTGGCCCAGCATCTCGCCCCAGGCCTGCAGCCAGGACTGCTGGGCGCGGGCGACCAGCGCCAGCGCGGTGGCTGGCTGCGTCGCCAGGTGCAGCGCCCAGTCCTGCCAGGCCAGCGCCAGCGAGATCGGCGACAGCCCCGAGAAGGCCGGCGCGACGGCGGCGTGGAAGTGGCTGTCGAGGCGGCGTGCGGCGGCCAGCGCCGGGTCCAGCGCCGGATCGGCGAGCACGGCGGCGGCGACGTTCGGGTTGTGCATGCGGACTCCTTGAAACTCAGCCGCCGTCCAGGTGGCGGAACGCGGCATCGGCGGCGACCCGGCCTTCGTCGGTCGGCACGACCCAGACCTCGACGGCGCTGCCGGCGGCGTGCAGCGGCACCGGCCGGTCGGGCGGCGCCGCGCGGTTGGCGGCGGCGTCGAGCACCAGGCCGGTGAAGCCCAGCGCGGCGGCGACGTCTTCGCGCAGCCGCGCGTCGTGTTCGCCGATGCCGCCGGTGAAGGCCAGTACGTCCAGCCCGCCGAGCACGGCGACGATGGCGCCGGCCTCGCGCAGCAGGCGGTGGGTGAAGAGTGCGATCGCCTCGGCCGCCGCCGGCTCGGCACTGGCGCGCAGCGTGCGCATGTCGGCCGACAGCCCGGAGACGCCGAGCAGGCCCGACTGCTTGTAGAGCAGGCGCTCGACCTGCTCCAGCGTCCAGCCGTCGCGCCACAGGTGGAGCAGCACGCCGGGGTCCAACGCGCCGCTGCGGGTGCCCATCATCAGCCCGTCCAGCGCCGACAGGCCCATCGACGAGGCGACCGAACGCCCGCCGACGGCGCCGCAGAGGCTGGCGCCGTTGCCCAGGTGGGCCATCAGCAGCCGGCCGCCGGCACGCGCCGAGACGCCGGCCAGCGTGCCGCTGACCGACTCGTAGGACAGGCCGTGAAAGCCGTAGCGCCGCAGGCCTCGCGACTCGAAGTCACGCGGCAGCGGCAGCCGGCGTTCGACCTCGGGCATCGTCGCGTGGAAGGCGGTGTCGAAACACGCCACCTGTGGCAGCGCCGGCAGCGCGCGGTGGATCGCCGCGACGCCGGCCAGATTGTGCGGCTGGTGCAGCGGCGCCAGCGGCTCCAGCGTGTGCAGATACGCCAGCAGTTCGGCGTCGAGCACGCAGGGCGCGACGCAGCGCGAGCCGCCGTGCACGACGCGGTGCGCCACCGCCGCGAGCCGCCGCCCGCGTGCCGCCAGCAAGGCCAGCAGCGCGTCCAGCGCGGCGGCAAAACCGTCCTGCCCGGGCGCCTGCACCAGGCGGCGCGCGTCTTCGCCGGCAAGGTGCCAGCTCGGCTCGCCGCCGGGCTCCAGACCTTCGAACAAGCCAGTCCACAAGGCCGGCCCCTGGCGCTCGTAGACGCCGAACTTCAGCGACGAGGACCCCGCGTTGAGCGCCAGCACCGCGTCGCGCGGTGCAGCGTTCATCGCGCCTTCCCGGCGGCGATGGCGCGGGCGACGACGCCGGCCAGCGCCGCCGAGGCCATGCGCGAGATCGCCGCGTCGGCGCGGCTGGTCAGCGCGATCGGCACGCGCGCGCCGAGCACGACGCCGCAGCTCGCCGCACCGGCCAGGTACTCGAGCTGCTTGGCGAGCATGTTGCCGGCCTCCAGATCGGGCACGACGAGGATGTCGGCATTGCCGGCCACCGGCGACTCGATGTGCTTGATGCGCGCGGCCTCGACCGAGATCGCGTTGTCGAAGGCCAGCGGCCCGTCGAGCAGCGCGCCGGTGATCTGGCCGCGATCGGCCATCTTGCACAGCGCCGCGGCGTCCAGCGTCGAGGCCAGCCGCGGCGTCACCGTCTCCACCGCCGACAGCAGCGCGACCCGCGGCTGGTGCACGCCCAGCGCGTGCGCCAGCTCGACGGCGTTGCGCACGATGTCGGCCTTCTCGGCCAGCGTCGGCGCGATGTTGATCGCCGCGTCGGTGACCAGCAGCGGCTTCGGATAGGCCGGCACCTCGAAGCGGTAGACGTGCGACATGCGCCGCCCGGTGCGCAGCGAGTTCTCGTCGAGCACGGCCTTGATCAGCTCGTCGGTGTGCAGGCTGCCCTTCATCAGCATCTGCGCCTCGCCACGCGCGGCCAGCGCCGCGGCGGCGACCGCGGCGGCGTGGCTGTGCGGCACGTCGACGATCTCGATGCCCTCCAGCGAGACCTGCAACTGCTCGGCCAGCGTGCGCATGCGCAGCGCCGGGCCGACGAACACCGGCTCGATCAGCCCGTGCGCACGTGCGTCGAGCGCGCCGTGCAGCGAGCCTTCGTCGCAGGGATGCACGACGACGCAGCGCACCGGCGGGTGGCCGCGCAGCGTCTGCACCCAGGCTTCGAGCCGCGCCTCGGGGTCGAACAGGTGCATCGTCGGCATCGCGGCGCGCGGGCGCACGATCTTCTGCGTCGGCGCGCGCACCAGCGCGCGGCCGGTGACGACCTGGTCGCCGTGCTGGTTGAGCACGATGCAGTCGAGCGTGACGTTGCGTGTCGTGTCGTCCTTCTCGGCCACCGTGACGCCCACCGTCAGCGTGTCGCCGACGCGCACCGGGCGGTGGAAACGCAGGCTCTGCTCGAGGTAGATCGTGCCCGGGCCGGGAAACTCGGTGCCGAGCAGGCTGGAGATCAGCGCGCCGGCCCACATGCCGTGCGCGATGACGCCCTTGAAACGTGTGCCTTCGGCGTACTCGGCGTCGACGTGCGCCGGGTTGACGTCGCCGGAGACCAGCGCGAAGGCGTTGATGTCGTCCTTGGACAGCGTGCGCATCATCTGCGCGCGCTGGCCCGGACGCAGCTCGTCGTAGGTCAGGTTCTCGATCAGGCCTTCTTGTGCGCCCATGTCCCGCTCCCGTCTGGTGCCGACGATGCGGACGTCCGGGAGGCGGGGTCCGCGCGAGCCGCCTGGCCTGCGCCGCGCGGCAGCGCCCCCCCGCTCGGACGCGACGGGGCTGCCGGAACGATTCTGAACGTCCGCGGCGCGTGCGTGTGGGGCGCCACGCCTAGCACCGCGCGCGGCGGGGGCACAGCGGTGTCATGTTGCAGCGCACATGACACACGTCAAGACTGCCGTCGCCGTGGCGCCACGCGGCCGCGCGGCCGCGCGGTCGCGCTCAGGCGGCTTCGGCGCGCGCGGCGGTGGCCTCCAGGCGGAAGACGCTGACCAGCGTGGTCAGCCGCGCGGCCTGTTGGCGCAGGCTCTCGGCGGCTGCGGCGCTCTCTTCGACGAGCGCGGCGTTCTGCTGCGTCGCCTGGTCCAGACCGCCGACGGCGGTGCTGACCTGGGCGATGCCAGCGGTCTGCTCGGTGGTGGCATGCCCGATCTCGCCGATCAGGTCCGCCACACGCTGCACCTGGGCGACGATCTCGTCCATCGTGCGGCCTGCGTCGCCGACCAGGCGCGTGCCGGCCTCGACCTTGTCGACCGAGTTGCCGATCAGCGTCTTGATCTCGCGTGCCGCTTCGGCGGCACGGTGGGCCAGCGAACGCACCTCGCCGGCGACGACCGCGAAACCGCGGCCCTGCTCGCCGGCGCGGGCCGCCTCGACGGCGGCGTTCAGCGCCAGGATGTTGGTCTGGAAGGCGATGCCGTCGATGACGCCGGTGATGTCGGCGATGCGGCGCGAGCTGTCGCTGATCTCCTGCATCGTCGCGACCACCGCGCCGACGACCTGACCGCCCTGGCGGGCCACGGTGCTGGCCGAGCCGGCGAGTTGCGTCGCCTGCTGCGCGGTCTCGGCGTTGTGGCGCACCGAGGCGCTCATCTCGTCCATCGAGGCCGCCGTCTGTGCCAGGTTGGAAGCCTGGGTCTCGGTGCGCTGCGACAGGTCGGCGTTGCCGGTGGCGATCTGCGCCGAACCGGTGGCGATCGAGTCGGAGGCCGAACGCACCTGGGCGACGATGCGCGCCAAGCTTTGCTGCATCGCGCCCAGCGAGGCGAGCACGCTGCCGGCCGGCGCAAGTTCGGCACCCGGCACCGGGCCGAGATCGCCGTCGGCCACGCGCGAAGCCGCCGCACCGAGTTCACCCGGCTCGGCACCCAGCGCCCGCGTGATGCCGCCGGTCACGAGGTGAGCCAGCACGCCGGCCAGCAGCATGGCCGCCAGCCCGACACCGATCAGCAGCCAGCGCTGGGCGGCGAAGGCCGCGTCGGCCTGCGCGACATGTTCGGCGGCCAGTTCGTTGCCGTGCTCGACATAGGCGTCCGCAGCCCCGATCAGTCGTGCCAGCAAGGGCCGGCAGCGCTCGTCGATGCGGCGGATCGCCGCCTCGCTCTGGCCCGAGGCGGCGAGATCGACGATCGCCCGAGCCACCGGGCCGTACTCGGCCTCGATGCGTTCGATCGCGTTGAAGAGTTCGCGCTCGCGATCGCCCACGTCGTCGGCAGCGGCGAGCGCCTGCTTCAGGCGCGCCAGGTTCTGCTGCACACGTTCGTCGGCCTGGCCGACGGCAGACTTCAGGGCGGCACGATCGGCATCGGAGTCGACGATGACCAGATCGCGCGCACCGATCGCGCGCGCATTGGCGGCGTCGAGCATCCGGTTGGCCAATTGCAGGCGCTGCGCGTCCTCGTTGACGTAGCCGGCGAAGACCCGATAGCTCTTCCACTGCGCGTGCAGCGCGAAGCCGCTGACCACGAGCACGATCGAGGCGAGCAGCCCGAAGCTGGCGAGCAGCCGGGTGCGGACGGTGAAGGCGGTGATGTTCATGCCGGTGTTCTTCGTGGATCGAACGGGGCCCCAGGCGGCGGGAGCCCCGGGTTCGATCATCGGGAAGAACGGCGGCGGCAGTCGTTGCAAAAGACCGGGTTATGGGTCCTGAAACGCGCCAAAACGGTCAAATTACCCGAAGCTGCAAAATTGACAAGAAACGGCGTTGCGCCGGATCAGAAGCGGAACAGCGGCCCCAGCGCGTCGAGCGTGTTCTTCAGCACCAGGCCCATCTCGGTGTCGCCTTCCATCACGAGGGCGCGCTCGAAGAACAGGCGGTCGGCGTCGTCCTCGCCGCGCAGCAGGCGCAGGTAGTCGGGCAACGCGGCGGCGATGCGCAGCGCGACCGGCTGGCTCTGCGGCGCCAGCACGAAGCCGCGTTCGGCGAGCTGCAGCTTCATCGCCAGGCCGAGGTCGGTGACCGCGACCTCGACGCTGCGCCCCGACAGCGCCGCCTTGGCGTCGGCCGGCAGGCGCGGCAGCAGCAGCTTGTTCATCGCCAGCGCCAGCACCAGGCTGGGCGGCTGCATCGGCAGGCGCTGCACGATGGGCTTGACCTTGGCGGCCGCCAGCGCGTGCAGCTCGGCCAGCGAACGCGGCGCGACGAAGGCTTGGGACTTGGTGCTCATGCGGCTTTCCATTCCATGCCGGCGCGACCTTGCGCGTACCCGTTGGCCAGACCGCCCGGCAGTGCGATGGCCTCGAGCTCACGGCGCGCGGCCGCGGCCGGCGCCCCCTGGTTCATCACCTGCTCGAAGCAGGCGACGACGGTGCTGAAGTGCTGCGAGCACGGCGACAGGCGCAGGCGGCGCACGCCGTGGGCGACGATCTGCTCACGCTGCTCGATCAGGCAGTGCTGCGCCGCACCCTGGGTCTGGATGCCGTTGAGCACCAGGAAGGGCTTGCCGTCGCTGGTCGACAGCAGCAGGCCGTCGGGATAGTCCTGGCAGCGGAACTCGCACTGGTCCTTGCTCAGCCGGTGGTGGCGCGCGGTGAAGCAGCGCGCCGAGAACGCCAGCGGCGTGCGGCCGAAGGCGAAGGCCTCGGTCTCGACCGGCGTCTGGCCGGCCTTCACCGGGTCGGCGGCCGGGTTCACGCGGCCCATCGCGTCCAGCGGCAGCTCGGTCGGCGCCGTCCAGCGCACGGCGCCGAAACGTGCGTGCTCCTCGAGCGCGGCACGGCTGTAGACGTTGACGTGCGGGCCGATCGCGAACGGCACGCCGGCGGGCTCCAGCACCGCCAGCGCCGAGGCGTCACCGGCCTCGACGAGGTAGTCGCGCTGCTCGGCGATGCGGCGCACGACACGCAGGTCGGACTCGGACTCGATCAGGCCCTGCGTCGCCAGCACGACCTCCTTGCCGGCGGCGCGCAGGTCGGCGGCCAGGTCCAGCCAGTCGTCGAGCTTGAACTCGTAGCGGCGCGAGCAGACGACCTCGCCGAGCACGACGGCGTCGGCGGCCGATTCGGCGACACCGGCGTAGAAATCCATCAGCGCCTGGCGCGTCCAGTAGGTCAGCACCGGGCCGACGGTCAGCTTAATGCGTTCGGAACTCATCGTCTCGTCCGGTCTCAGCGCCACGGGCGGTCCAGCGCGCCGAGCGTGTGCTGCTGGCCTTCGGCGAGGTGGCCCAGCGTGGCGGTCCAGGCCGGCTGCACGCTGAAGCGGTCGGGCGAGGCCTTGGCCGCGTCGATCGCCTGGCGCCAGACCTTGGTCACCTGCTCGGTGTAGGCGGGGCTGCGCTGGCGGCCTTCGATCTTCAGCGCCTTGACGCCCATCTTCATCAGTTCGGGCAGGATGGCCAGCGTGTTCAGGCTGGTCGGCTCCTCGATCGCGTAGTCGCGCTTGCCTTCGACGACGAAGCGGCCCTTGCAGATCGTCGGGTAGCCGCGCGGCTCGTCGGGCGCGTAGTGGTCGATCAGCATGCCGCCCAGGCGCGACTCGACGCCGGTCGGCGTGTCGGTCCAGCGCACGGCGGAAGGCGGCGAGCAGACGCCGACGTTGTTCGGCGACTGGCCGGTGGCGTACGACGACAGCGTGCAGCGGCCTTCGACCATCACGCACAGGCTGCCGAAGGCGAAGCACTCGATCTCGACCGTCGTGTTGCGCAGCACGTGCTGCACCTGCTGCAGCGTCAGCACACGCGGCAGCACCGCACGCTGGATGTTGTAGTGGCGCTGGTAGAAGTTGATCGCCTCGTAGCTCGTCGCCGAGGCCTGCACCGACAGGTGCAGACGCAGCTCGGGGTGCGTGCGCGTGGCGTAGGCCATCACCGCGGTGTCGGCGCAGATCAGCGCGTCGGCGCCGAAGTCGACGGCGGTGTCGACCGCGCGGTACCAGGGCGTCACGTCCGCCGACTGGGCGAAGGTGTTCAGCGCCATCAGGACCTTGCGGCCGCGCTTGTGCGCGTAGGCGATGCCCTCGCGCACCTGGGCGTCGTCGAAGTTCAGGCCGGCGAAGTTCCGGGCGTTGGTGGCGTTCTTCAGGCCCAGGTAGACCGTGTCGGCGCCGGCGTCGACGGCCAACTGGAGGGCCCGCAGAGAGCCCGCGGGGCAGACCAGTTCGGGCGCCGCGAAGGGGGGCTGTTGCATGGCGGGCGGAGTCTAGGCGCGGGTGCGGCCAGCGGCTTGCGGGACGTCAAGACAGCTGCGAACCGGGCCTCCACCGACCGGTCGACGCGACCTGCGCACCACACCGCCGTCAGGGTCTCCGGAGGCCCGAGGCGCCGCCAAGCGCGCCACCGCCGCCGGCGCAAGCCCCTCGCGCGACGAGCTTGCACTGCGTCAAGACCGCCCGAGTTCCGCACCAGTAGACGCTATCTATTGGGTATCGTTCGCCGCCTACACACCATAGATAGTGTCAACGCGCATGACAGACGCCGCCCTGCCCCCCTCTGCCGACACCCAGGCCGCCCCGCTGGCGGTCATCAAGCGTGAAGGCCGCACCGTCGCCTTCGACCCCGCCAAGATCGCCGACGCGCTGGCGCGTGCCGGCGCCGCCACCGGCGAATACGACGCCGCGCGCGCCGCCGAGCTGACGCAGCAGGTCACCGAACGCCTGCGCCGCCGTGTTACTGGCGTCGAGCAGATCCAGGACGAGGTCGAGCGTGTGCTGCAGGAGGCCGGCCACTTCGACACCGCGCGCGCCTACATCGTCTACCGCGAGCAGCGCCGCGCGCTGCGCCAGGACCGCAGCGTCGCCGTCGACGTCGAGCGTTCGGTCAACGAGTACCTGGCGCGCCAGGACTGGCGCGTCAACGCCAACGCCAACCAGGGTTACTCGCTGGGCGGGCTGATCCTCAACGTCTCGGGCAAGGTCGTCGCCAACTACTGGCTGAACCACGTCTACCCGCCGGAAGTGGGCATCGCCCACCGCGAGGCCGACCTGCACATCCACGACCTGGACATGCTGTCGGGCTACTGCGCTGGCTGGTCGCTGCGCACGCTGCTGCACGAAGGCCTGAACGGCGTGCCGGGCAAGGTCGAGGCCGGCCCGCCCAAGCACCTGTCCAGCGCCGTCGGCCAGATCGTCAACTTCCTCGGCACGCTGCAGAACGAGTGGGCCGGCGCCCAGGCCTTCAGCTCCTTCGACACCTATCTCGCGCCCTTCATCCGCAAGGACGGGCTGAGCTACGACCAGGTGCGCCAGAGCCTGCAGGAGCTGATCTACAACCTGAACGTGCCCTCGCGCTGGGGCACGCAGACGCCGTTCACCAACCTGACCTTCGACTGGACCTGCCCCGAGGACCTGCGCGAGCAGGTGCCGGTGATCGGCGGCCGGGAGATGCCGTTCGCCTACGGCGATCTGCAGGCCGAGATGGACATGATCAACCGCGCCTACATCGACGTGATGATGGAAGGCGACGCCAAGGGCCGCTCGTTCACGTTCCCGATCCCGACCTACAACATCACCCGCGACTTCGACTGGGAGCACCCGAACACGCTGCCGCTGTTCGAGATGACGGCCAAGTACGGCCTGCCGTACTTCCAGAACTTCCTGAACTCGGACCTGCAGCCGAACATGGTGCGCTCGATGTGCTGCCGGCTGCAGCTGGACCTGCGCGAGCTTCTGAAGCGCGGCAACGGCCTGTTCGGCTCGGCCGAACAGACCGGCTCGCTGGGCGTGGTGACGATCAACTGCGCCCGCCTGGGCTACCTGCACGCCGGCGACGAAGCCGGCCTGCTGGCGCGCACCGACCGCCTGATCGACATCGCGCGCACCAGCCTGGAGATCAAGCGCAAGGTCATCCAGGGCCACATCGACAGCGGCCTGTTCCCGTACACCAAGCGCTACCTCGGCACGCTGCGCAACCACTTCTCGACGATCGGCGTGAACGGGATCAACGAGATGATCCGCAACTTCACGGCCGACCGCCACGACATCACCTCGCCCGAAGGCCACGCGATGGCGGTGCGATACCTGGACCACATCCGCGCGCGCATCGTCGAGCTGCAGGAGGAGACCGGCCACCTCTACAACCTGGAGGCGACGCCGGCCGAAGGCACGACCTACCGCTTCGCGAAGGAAGACCGCAAGCGCCTGCCCGGCATCCTGCAGGCCGGCACGGCCGAGCGCCCGTACTACACGAACTCCTCGCAGCTGCCGGTCGGCTTCACGACCGACCCCTTCGAGGCGCTGGAGCGCCAGGAGGAGCTGCAGCGCAAGTACACCGGCGGCACCGTGCTGCACCTGTATCTGGGCGAACGTGTGTCGTCGGCGCGCGCCTGCCGCGACCTGGTGCGGCGTTCGCTCGAACGCTACCGGCTGCCCTACATCACGGTGACGCCGACCTTCTCGATCTGCCCGAAACACGGCTACCTCGCCGGCGAGCACGCGTTCTGCCCGAAGTGCGACGAGGAAGCCCTGGCACGCAAGGCGCGCGCCGCGACGGCGTGAGGCAGACGAAGCGACGGACGGGGTCAGACGGACGGGGTCAGGTCTTGCGAGACCTGACCCCAGCCCCCCCAGCCCCGCAGTTCCACCGAAAGACGGGGTCAGGTCCCTCAGGACCTGACCCCAGCTCCCCCCCAGCTCCCCCCGAAGGAAACAGACCCATGAGCCACAGCCAGACCCCCCTCGTCCACCCGCAGCTCGAAGAACACGAACGCACCCGCTGCGAAGTCTGGACGCGCGTGATGGGCTATCACCGTCCGATGGCCTCGTTCAACATCGGCAAGCAGGGCGAGTTCCTCGACCGCCGCTACTTCGACGAGCCGGGCCGCCCGTCCGCCACGGCCGACGTCACGGCCAGCGTCGAGTGTGGCTGCGCCTGAAGCCCTCGCCATCGGCGGCTTCCAGCCGCTGAGCACGACCGACTGGCCCGACCGCCTCGCGGCGGTCGTCTTCGTCCAGGGCTGCCCCTGGCGCTGCGTCTACTGCCACAACCCGGCGCTGCAGCGGCGCGACGGCGCCGCGGGCCCGGGCTGGGACGAGGTCGTCGCGACGCTGGCGCGCCGCCGCGGGCTGCTCGACGGCGTCGTCTTCAGCGGCGGCGAGCCGACACTGGACCCGGCGCTGCCCGAGGCCGTGGCCACCGCGCGCGGCCTGGGTTTCGCCGTTGGCTTGCACAGCGCCGGCATCTATCCGCAGAAGCTCGCCGCGCTGCTGCCGCAGCTGGACTGGGTCGGCCTGGACCTGAAGACCGACCTCGCCGGCCACGACACGCTGACCGGCCGCCCGTGCAGCGGCGCGCCGGTGCACGAGGCACTGGCCGCCGTCGTCGCCAGCGGCGTCGACCACGAGATCCGCACCACCTACCACCCGGCGCTGCAGAGCGACGAGACGCTGGCGAAGATGGCGGTGACGCTGAAGACCGCCGGCGCGAAGCGCTGGGTGCTGCAGCAGTGGCACCCGCGCGACGGCACGCCAGGGTTCGAGCAGCCCTGGCACTGGCCCGAGCCGGCGGTGCTGGCCTGGCTGCGCGAGCTCGGCCCCGAACTCGCGCTGCGCTGATCAGGCCGGCGCTGCGGCCTTCTTGCGCGCGGCGGCCTTCTTCGCCGCCGGCTTGGCGGCTGTCTTGGCCGCCGTGCGCTTGCGCGCCGGCGCCTTGGCCGGCAGCAGCGAACGCAGGATGGCTTCACAGTCACCCGGCGTCATCACACGCGGCACCGGGTAGTTGGCGTCGGCCTCGCGGCAGGCGGCCTGGGCGAGCTTGGGGATGTCGGCGGCCCGCAGCGCGTCGACCGTCGCCGGGATGCCGATGCGCCGGTTCAACTCGGCCACCGCGTCGATGAACTTGTGCGCCAGCGTCGTGTCGCCGTCGTCGGGCGCACCGACGCCGGCGCGCCGCGCCAGCGCCGCCAGCCGCGGCTCGCAGTTCGGCGCCGAGAAGCGCAGAACCGCCGGCAGCACGATCGCGTTGGCCAGCCCGTGCGGCACGTGGTACAGGCCGCCCAACTGGTGCGCGATCGCGTGCACGTTGCCGACGTTGGCACGGGTGAAGGCCAGCCCGGCGTAGGTCGAGGCCAGCGCCATGCGTTCGCGCGCGACGAGGTCACCACCGTCGGTGACGGCGCGCTCCAGCTGCTCGAAGACCATGCCGACCGCGGCCAGCGCCCAGCGGTCGGTGGTGTCGGTGCACCAGTCACCGATGTAGGCCTCGACGGCGTGCGTCAGCGCGTCCATGCCGGTGGCGGCGGTGATCGCCGGCGGCAGGCCGACCATCAGTTCCGGGTCCAGCGCTGCCATGCGCGGCACCAGCCGCGTGTCGGCGACGACCAGCTTGCGCGCGGCCTTCGGGTCGGAGATCACCGCGGCGACGGTGACCTCGCTGCCGGTGCCGGCGGTCGTCGGCACCGCGTACAGCGGCAGCGGCCCGTGCAGGCCCTTGAAGTAGCCGACCAGCGCCTTGGGCGGCTTGCCGTTGGCCACCGCCAGGCCGATGACCTTGGCCGCGTCCATCACCGAGCCGCCGCCGAAGGCGACGATGGCGTCGCAGCCCTCGTCGCGCAGCAGCGTGATGCCGGCTTCGATGACCGGGATCGGCGCGTCGGGCTCGACGCGGTCGAAGACCACGACCTCGGTGCCCGCCGCGGCGAGCGCGGCGCGCAAGGGTTCGGCCAGGCCGAGCTTCATCACCGTCGCGTCGGTGACCAGCATGACCTTCCGATGGGTGAAATCCCCGATCGCCTGGCCGAGCTTGGCGCTGGCACCCGGCCCTACGATCAACAGGGGCTGCGGTATCGGCAGCCGCTTCGTCACCAGGCCTGCCGCCTGCTTCAGCTTGGGCAGCCCGACGCTGCGGGCCATGTCCCCAATCAAGTTGGCCATCTCGTCAACCCTCCACCATGCCCTTCCGGGTCCACTCTGGCGCGAACAACGTATGAAGAGCGTGATCGGCATCAGCCTCGGCGCAGCAGCGCAAGACTTCGAGCTGCGCACCACGCTGCTCGGCCAACCGTTGCGCGTGCGGCGCATCGGCACCGACGGCGACGAGACCGTCGCCGCACGCCGGCTGGCCTACTGGGACCGCCGCGCCGCCGCGATCGGCATCGGCGCCGGGCCAGACCCGCGCAGCGTCGGCGCCACGGTCGGCGGCGCCGAGCTCGCCGCCACGCTCAAGCACGCGCCGTGCACCACCGGCGCCCACCTCGCCGAAATCTATCTCGAATGGGCGCTGCGCCACGTGCAGGCCGATCTCGGGCGCTATTTCGACAACGCGCTGGTGCTGTTCTTCTCCGGCGTCGCCAACCGCAAGCTGGCCTCGGCGATGGCCGAGTTCACGCCCAACCTGTTCTTCGCCGACCCGCTGCTGCAGCTGGGCGTGCCCAAGCTGCTGACCTCGCTGGACGCGCTGTCGCTGTACGCCACCGGCTCGCACTACGTCGCCGGCTGGACGCCCAGGCGCCTGCCGAGCACGGCGCTGCTGGAGCGCTGGTCGGATCACGTGCTGCGCCAGGCGATGAAGAAGGCCACCGTCGTCGTCGCGCCGGTGCACGAGCTCGACCGTTTCGGCACCGAGGAGCTGGCCGGCAAGACCATCGTCACCGCGACCGTCAACGACGCGCGGCTGGAAGCCTTCCGCGAGAAGGGCGTGGCGATGATCGTCGACGCCTCGCCGGTGGTGCAGGGCCAGGTGCTCGGCCACGAGCTGCTCGACGCGATGATCCTGGCGGCCACCGGCAAGGCGCCGGGCACGCTGTACGACGACGACTACCTCGAGCTGATCCAGATGCTCGACGCGCGTCCGCGCGTGCTCTACCCCAACGGCTTCCAGCGCAAGAACCGCTTCGCCTTCGTCATCCACCCGCTGTCGCAGGAGTACTTCAAGAAGGTCAAGCCGATCGAGATGCTGTCCAAGGTCTCGCCGCCGCTCTTGATGGACTCGCTGGAGAAGGCGATGGCCTATGCGCCGCCCTTCGTCTACTCGAAGGTCGAGGGCATCAAGTCGCCGACCGGCGCCGAGGCCGAGGGCTGGCTGATCTCGGTGGGCGGCACGCCGCGCGAGATCATGAGCCACCCGCCGGAGTTCACCTACCGCCGACTGCTGGCCGCCGCCGAGATGGCGCGCAAGCTCGGCGCCCAGATCATGGGCCTGGGCGCGTTCACCAAGGTCGTCGGCGATGCCGGCGCGACGGTGGCGCGGCGCGCGACGCTGCCGATCACCACCGGCAACAGCTACAGCGCCTCGGGCGCGCTGTGGGCGGCGCACGACGCGCTGCTGCGGCTGCGGCTCATCGAGCCGCCCCAGGGCGACGAGCGCGTGAAGTTCAAGGCCATGGTCGTCGGCGCCACCGGCGCCATCGGCTCGGCCTGCGCGCGGCTCCTGGTGCGCGCCGCCGAGGAGGTGACGCTGGTCTCGCCGGAAACCGCCAAGCTGCTGGCGCTGCAGGAGTCCATCCTGCGCCAGACGCCCGACGCGAAGATCGTGCTCAGCGCCAAGGCCGACACGCACATCGCCGAGATGGACATGATCGTCACCGCGACCTCGGGCGCCGGCAAGAAGGTGCTGGACATCATGAAGGTCAAGCCCGGCTGCGTGATCACCGACGTCGCCCGGCCGCTGGACCTGTCGCCCGAGGACGTGGCCAAACGCCCCGACGTGCTGGTCATCGAGTCCGGCGAGATCCAGCTGCCCGGCCACGTGAAGATGAAGAACATCGGCCTGCCGCCCGGCGTGGCCTATGCCTGCCTGGCCGAGACCATCGTGCTGGCGCTGGAAGGCCGCTTCGAGAACTTCACCGTCGGCCGCGCGATCGAGTGGGAGAAGGTGCGCGAGATCTACAAGCTGGGCCTGAAACACGGCATGAAGCTGGCCGCGATCTCCGGCGTCAACGGCGTCATCACCGACCGCGACATCGCGCGTGTGCGCCGGCTGGCACTGGCGGCGCGCAAGCGCGAAGCCCAGGCGGACGCCCCGGCCGCCAAGCCCAGGCGCCGCGCC
>NZ_AEWG01000085.1 GCF_000190375.1 Rubrivivax benzoatilyticus JA2 = ATCC BAA-35 | reverse complement strand
GGACCGGGCGAGGCCCGGGTCTGGCTCGACGCGGCCGTGGCCGTCGACTCGCGCGCCTGGTTCGGCGCCGAGGACGTCACGGCGGCGCTTTCGGCCGGCGTCGCGCGGCTGCACGCCGGCCCGCTCGGGGCCCGCGGCACGCTGGTGCCGGCCGGCCAGGGCTGGGGCTTGCTGCTCGACGTCGCCGGCGCCCCGCCGGCGCCGCGCGAGGACCGGGCGCTCGCATGGACCTGAGCCAGTTCACGCCGTCCTCGGCGCTGATCACCGTCGTCCTGCTGGCGCTGGCGCCCTTCGTCGGCGTGATGGTGACCTCGTTCACGAAGATCGTCGTCGTGCTCAGCCTGCTGCGCAACGCGCTCGGCCTGCAGCAGGTGCCGCCCAACGTCGTGCTCAACGGCATGGCGCTGGTGCTGTCGATCTACGTCATGTACCCGGTCGGGCTGCAGATGGCCGAGCGTGTCGGCCAGAGCCAGAGCCAGAGCCAGGCCGCCGGCCGCGGCACCGAGGCCCTGCTGGCCGCCGCCGACGCCGCCAAGGAGCCGCTGCGCGAGTTCCTGATCCAGCATTCCAACCCGGACGAACGGCGCTTCTTCCTGGAGACGCTGCGCCGCAACCTGTCTCCGGCGCAACAGCAGGCGCTGAGCGAACGCGATCTCGTCGTCGTCGTGCCGGCCTTCGTCGTCAACGAGCTGTCGGTGGCGTTCCAGATCGGTTTCCTGATCTTCCTGCCCTTTCTGGTCATCGACCTCGTCGTCTCCAACATCCTGATGGCGCTGGGCATGATGATGCTGTCGCCGACCACCGTCTCGCTGCCGTTCAAGCTGCTGCTGTTCGTGCTCGTCGACGGCTGGGTCAAGCTCTCGCACGGCCTCGTGCTGTCGTACTGAGGCCGCGATGTCGGGCAGCGAAGCGATGCAACTGACGCTGCAGGCCCTGTGGCTGGTGCTGCTGCTGTCGGCGCCGCCGGTGCTGGTGGCCGCGGTCGTCGGGCTGCTGATCGCCATCGTCCAGGCCGCGACGCAGATCCAGGAGCAGACCTTCCAGTACGCGGCCAAGCTGTTCGCGATCGTGCTGACGATCTTCGTCACCGCGGCGCTGCTCGGCGGCACGCTGTACGCGTTCGGCGACCGGCTGTTCAGCGAGTTCCCGGAGATCGTCTCGCGGCCCTGAGCCGCGCCGCACGATGGAGGCGCTGCGTTTCGTCGACTCGCTGGCCGACGGCGCGCTGCTCGTCGCGCTGGCCAGCACGCGTTTCGCCGTCGCCTTCCTGCTGCTGCCGATCTTCGCTTCCGAGACCGTGCCGGCGCTGGTGCGCAACGCGATCTTCGTCGGGCTGGGCCTGATCACGCTGGCGGTGCAGCCGGCGGTGCCGGTGCAGGGCTGGACGGCCGGGCACTGGATGCTGCTCTTCGGCCGCGAGGCGCTGCTGGGCATCGGCGTGGGCGTGCTGCTGGGCGCCGTGCTCTGGGCCTTCGAGGCCGCCGGGCAGATCGTCGACGCCAAGGTCGGCGCCACGCTGGCGCAGGTGGCCGACCCGCTGTCCGGCCACCAGACCTCGTTGTCGGGTGCGCTGCTGTCGCGGCTGGCGATGTTCCTGTTCATGGCCGGCGGCGGTTTCCTGGCCCTGGTGGCCGTCGCGGTGCAGAGCTTCGCGATGTGGCCGCTGGCCCAGCCGGGCCTGAACTTCGACGCCGCCGACGTCCGGATCTTCGAGTCGGCCTTCGCGCAGCTGATGGTGCTGGCCTTCCTGCTCGCCGCGCCGGCGCTCGTCGTGCTCTACGCGCTGGACCTGGCACTGGGCCTGGTCAACCGCTTCGCGCCGCAGCTCAACCTGATCTCGATCTCGATGTCGCTGAAGTCGGTGGCCGCCACGCTGGTCTGGGTGCTGATGTTCACGGTGCTGGTCGACGCGATCGTCGCCCGCATCGACGATGGCGTCGCCGGCCTGCTGCCGGCGCTGCGCATCTGGGCACCCTGACCCTGGGGGCGATCCTCAGTGGCGCGGCCCCGGGCGGGCCTCTTAAGCTGCCGCCATGACCTCGCTGCCCGCCTGGCCCCCGTCGCCATCGTTCGCTCCGGCCGCCGCACCGCGTGCCGCCGAGGCCGCGGGCTGGGCCGATCTCGGCACCGACGGCGGTGCCGACGCGGCCTCGCGCGTGCTGCGCGCCCCGGCCGACGGTTCGGCCACGCCGCAGGCGCTGACGGCGCGTTTCCTGGCCAGCCTGCTCGCCGGCGACGCCGGCGCCTGATCCGGTGAAGGCGCTGCGCGCCGAGCCCGACTGGCACGAGGCCGCCCAGACCCTCGTCGACGGTTGCTGCCTGCTCGCGCCCGCGGAGCGTGTGCCCTGGCTGGAGCAGCTGTGCCGCGCGATCGGCGACCCGCTGTACCCGGCGTTCCTGCGCGTGCTGTGCCTCGTCGGCGAACACGGCGAGCCGCTGGCGCAGCGTGCCGTGGCGGCCACGCTCAACGACGCGCTGGCCAGCGGCCGGCTGCCGGCCGGGCCGCAGGCCGCCTGGGGCGCGCTGGCCGGCGCGTCGCGGCGCCAGGGGCCGATCGAGTTCCTCTGCGCTGCCTTCCTGCACCCGCAGGGCGCGCTGCCGCTGTCGGCCAGCGCCTTCGACCGCACGGCGCGCGCGCTGCTGGGCCTGATGGCGCAGGACCGTGAGGCGCACGCGCGCTACCGCGCCCGGCTCGACGCCGCCGCCGCCGATCCGCTGGAAGGCGCGTGGTCGCGTGCCGACCGCGCCGCGCTGCGCGCGCTGGCCGCAGCCTGGGTGCCGGGGGCCGCGCCGGGCGTCGCCGTCGACGCCTTTCTGCAGGCAGCACGTGCCGGCTCAGGCGGCGGCTGGTCCGGGCTCTCGGGCTTCGGCGCGCTCGCACCGCCCGGGCGCTGACGGCGGCGGCGGCGCCGCACGCAGCGCGATGTGGAAGCTGCAGCCGGTGTCCGGCGGCGCATGGCGCGTGAACCACAGCCGGCCCTGGTGCAGCTCGACGAAGCTGCGGCAGATCTTCAGCCCGATGCCCATGCCGTCGGGCTTGCTGGACTCGAAGGGCACGAAGAGCCGGCTCTCGCCGTCCTCGGGGATGCCGCAGCCGTGGTCGACGATGTCCAGCTGCTGCTCGTCGGGCACGCCGGCCAGCCCCGGCACGCGCTGCAGCCGCAGTAGCACACGCGCCTGTGGTCCCGGCGCCTCGCGCTGGGCCTCGAGCGCGTTGCGCATCAGGTTGACGATCACCTGCTGCAGCATCAGCGCGTCGCCCTCGACCCAGGCCTCGTGCGGCATGTCCGTCTGCACCGGCACGCCGTCGCGGGCGAACTCCCAGTCCAGCAGCGACACGCACTCGCTGGCCAGCGCGCGCAGGTCCAGGCGTTCGCGCCGCGGCTGGCGCGAAGGCGTGTACTCGCGGATGCGGCCGACGATGCGGCCGGCGAACTGCGCCTGGTCCAGCGCCAGCTTCAGGCCGTGGCGCAGGTCCTCCAGCGCCGCCTGCTCGTGCGCCGGCACGGCCAGTCGCGCCAGCCGCGCGCCGACGCCGCGCAGCACGTTGGCGATCGTGCCGATCGGCTGGTTGATCTCGTGCGCCAGCGTGCTTGCCATCTCGCCGACACTGACGCTGCGCGAGGTGAACAGCAGCCGTTCGCGGTCGCGCAGATGGCGCTGCAGCGCCAGCGCGGTGTCGTGCGGCGGCGCCGGCTCGTGCAGCAGCAGGCCGTCGGCCAGCACGACCCAGTGCAGCGCGACCATCGTGCCGCCCGGCGCGGCGACGCTGCCCGAGCCGGCCGAGCCGGGCTCGCCGCGCGCCTGCCAGGCGGGCTGCAGCGCCGCGTGCAGCGCGGCATCGGGCCAGCCGGCATGGCGTTCGGCCCAGGCCGGCGTGCGCCAGACGACGCCGGCCGGCGCCATGCG
>NZ_AEWG01000086.1 GCF_000190375.1 Rubrivivax benzoatilyticus JA2 = ATCC BAA-35 | reverse complement strand
CCCGGCGCCCGCGGGCGCCGCGTCCGTGCCCGAGCCGGCGCTGGCCGGCGCCCCCGGCGTGCTGCGTGCCGGCGACCGCGAGGTGCACGTGCTGGCGACGATGGCGCTGCCGCGCGTCGTCGTCTTCGGCGGCCTGCTGTCGGAGCAGGAGTGCGACGAACTCGTCGCGCTGGCGCAACCGCGGCTGCTGCGTTCGGAGACGGTGGACAACTCGACCGGCGGCAGCGAGGTCAACGCCGCGCGCACCAGCGACGGCATGTTCTTCGAGCGCGGCGAGACGCCGCTGATCGAGCGCATCGAGCGCCGCATCGCCGAGCTGGTGCACTGGCCGGTGGAGCGCGGCGAGGGCCTGCAGGTGCTGCATTACCGCCCCGGCGCGCAGTACAAACCGCACCACGACTTCTTCGACCCGGCGCACCCGGGCACGGCGAACATCCTGCGCCGCGGCGGCCAGCGTGTCGGCACCGTCGTGATCTACCTGAACACGCCGGCCGGCGGCGGCGCCACGACCTTCCCCGAGGTCGGGCTGGAGGTCCAGCCGATCAAGGGCAACGCCGTCTTCTTCAGCTACGAGCGCCCGCTGGCCTCCACCCGCACGCTGCACGGCGGTGCACCGGTGCTCGACGGCGAGAAGTGGGTGGCGACGAAGTGGCTGCGCGAAGGCGTGTTCGTCTGATCAGGCGCCGGCCAGCCGGCTGACGCCCCACCACGCCGCCCAGGCCGCGCCGGTCGACGCCGCCAGCGAGCCGGCGATCGTGACGCCGAACTTCGGCCCGCCGGCGACGAAGGCGGTGATCGAGCGCGTCACCGAGTTCGTCGTGATCGCCACCAGCACGCCGTAAGCCGCGGCCTGCAGTTCCAGCCGGCCCTCGCCGGCCAGCGCGCCGAGCGCGGCGCAGGCGGCGTGTGCGTCGGCCACCGCGGTCAGTGCCGCGCCGGCCAGCACACCGGCATCGCCGAAGTGCCGCTGCGCCCAGCCGACGCCCAGCGACGCACCGGCCAGCAGCACGGCCACCAGCAGCGCCTCGCGCGGGCGCAGCGGCCCGGCCTTGGACGACTCGGGCGCCGTGCCGCGCGCGCCGCGCGCGCGCCACAGCCCGCCGGCCCCGGCGACGGCGATGCCGACGACGGCCGGCACCACGAGCATCGCCGCCAGCGGCGGCGAGGTCGCCGTCAGGATGACCAGCCCCAGCACCCAGGTGGCGGCCGTGGACAGCACGGCGCCGGCTTCGCAGGCCCGCGCCAGCGCCGGCTCGGCGCGCACGCGTGTGCCCATCGACGCGATCGTCGCGGTGCTGGAGACGAAGCCCGACAGCAGCCCCGACAAGGCCATGCCGGCGGTGGCGCCGAACAGCCGCAGCGCGACGTGGCCGCCGGCCTGCAGCACCAGGATCAGCGTCGCCAGCAGCCCCAGCGTGCGCGGCTGCAGCCCGCCGAGCCAGGCCACCGGCGTGGCCGGCAGCAGCGGCAGCACGACCAGCACCAGCGCCGCCAGCAGCAGCGCGTCGTGCAGCTCGGCCTCGCTGAGCGCCCGCGTCGCGAAGCGGTGCAGCCGCGCCTGCGCCGCCAGCAGCACCGCGATGACGACCGCCGCGCCGCCGCCCACCGGCGGCTGCTGCATCGACAGCACGCCGACGAGGTAGGTCACGAACAGCGCCAGCTCGGTCGTCATGCCCGGGTCGGGGCTGCGCTGCACGATCTGGCTGCGCCAGTAGGCCACCGCCGCCAGCGCCAGCACCGCCAGGCCGCCGCAGGCCACCAGCAGCGGCTCGTCCAGCGCCTGGGCGATGGCGCCGGCCAGCGCGGCCAGCGTGAAGCTGCGGATGCCGGCGGGCTCGCGGTCGGGGCCGCTGCCCTTGCGGCGCTCGCGCTCCAGGCCGATCAGCAGCCCGCCGCCGAGCGCCGACAGCAGGCCCAGCGCGAGCGGCGCGGAGGCGGTGTCGAGGCCCATCGCCTAGACGCTGACCTGCTCGCCGTGCTGCGGCACACGCGCCGCCCAGCCCAGCTCGTCGCGGATGCGCACGCGCAGCGCGTCGGCGGCGTCGGGTTCGCCGTGCACGACGAAGGTCTGGCGCGGCGCCTTGGGTGTCGTGCGCAGCCAGTCCATCAGCTCGTCGCTGTCGGCGTGGCCGGAGAAGCCTTCGAGGTGGCTGACCTCGCAGCGCACCGGCACGTACTCGCCGTGGATCTTGACCTCGGTGGCGCCGGCCACGAGCCGCGCGCCGCGGCTGCCGCCGACCTGGAAGCCGGGGAACACGACGTGGTGCTGCGGCGACGGCGCCATCGCCTTCAGGTGGTGCAGCACGCGCCCGCCGGTGGCCATGCCGCTGGCTGACAGGATGACGCAGGGGAAGCGGTGCGAGGTGAGGCGCATCGACTGCTGCGGCGTCTCGACCATGCGCACGCCTTCGCAGGCGGCCTTCAGCTCGGCGGGTTTCACGCGCAGCACCTTGGCGAAACGGCGGTACAGCTCGGTGGCCTGCACCGCCATCGGGCTGTCGAGGAAGATCGGCAGGTCCTTGGGGATCTGGCCGGCGCGCTTGAGGCGGTGCAGCACGACCATCAGCGCCTGCGCGCGGCCGACGGCGAAGGTCGGCATCAGCACCGAGCCGCCGCGGCGCACCGTCTCGCGCACGATCTCGCCCAGGCGCGCGGCGACATCCTCCTGCTCGTGGGCGCGGTTGCCGTAGGTCGACTCGACGAGCAGCACGTCGGCCTCGGGCAGCGCCTGCGGCGGCGGCATCAGCAGGTCGACGCTGCGGCCGACGTCGCCGGAGAAGACGAGGCGCTCGCCGCGGCAGTCCAGCGTCACCGCGCAGGCGCCGAGCAGGTGGCCGACCGGGGTCAGCGTCACCGCGACGCTGCCGACCTTGAACGCCGAGCCGGTGTCCACCGGCGTCAGGCGCTGGATGGCGCGCGCGGCGTCGGCACGCGTGTACAGCGGCAGCGCCTTCTCGTGGCGCGAGTAGCCGAACTTGTTGGCGCGCCGCGCGTCCTCCTCCTGCAGCTTGGCGCTGTCCAGCAGCAGCACCTCGGCCAGCGCGCAGGTCGCGGGCGAGGCGTAGATGCGGCCCTTCCAGCCGTGTTTGACGAGCGCCGGCAGGTAGCCGCTGTGGTCCATGTGGGCGTGGCTCAGCACCACGGCCTCGGCGTCGAGCAGGGCCTGCGGCGGCGTCTGCCAGTTGCGCTCGCGCAGCACCTTGAAGCCCTGGAACAGGCCGCAGTCGAGCAGCAGGCGCTGGCCGCCGAGGTCCACGCGGTGGCGCGAGCCGGTCACGCTGTCGGCGGCGCCGAGGAAGTGCAGGTCCATGTCGTCGTTCTTTCTCTTCAGCGGGGGACGGGACGGCCGGGCTGCAGCGCGGCCGATTCGAGACGATGCAGGCCCGGTGCCGGGGCCGCCATCGTGTGCAGCAGCGCCGCGGCGACGTCGGCCGCGGCCACCGGGCGCCAGCGCGCCGGGATCCACCCGGCCAGCGGCCGCGACAGGTGCTGCGCCAGCGCTTCGCCGGGGCGCGGCGGCTGGCCGAGCGTGCCGCGGTCGCCGAGCAGCAGCGAAGGGCGGGCGACGACCAGCGTCTCGAAGCCCAGCGCCTCGATCGCGGCCTCGGCTTCGCCCTTGGTGCGCAGGTACAGGTTGGACGAGGCGGCATCGGCGCCCAGCGCCGAGACGAGCGCGAAGCGGCGCACGCCGGCGGCACGCGCGGCGCGCGCGAAGGCGAGCACGGCGTCGAGGTCGACGGCGCGGAAGGCGGTGTCGGAGCCGGCCGCGGCGCGGGTCGTGCCCAGGGCGCAGAACGCGGTCTCGGCCGGCGGCAGCGCGGCGAAGGCGGCGGCGGCGAGGAAGTCGGGTACCCGGACGTTGACGCGCCCGGCACGCGCCGGCAGCGGCCGCCGTGTCAGGCGGACCAGCGGCCCGGGGCCGGCCCAGCGCCGGTCGATCTCGCGGCCGACGAGCCCGGTGGCGCTGGCCAGCCACGCGGCGGGCGCCGCGCTGCCGTGGGGGATGGTCACGAGCCCATGCTAGCCGCGAGGTCTGCCGCGTGGCGGCAAGACCTTTCGTCGCACGTCAAAACGGCGCCATTTCGGCGCCGTCGGATCAGCGGGCAGGGCGACGGATCAAATCGCCTCGGTGCGCGCCTTCAGCCAGGCCAGCGCGGCACCCGAGAGCTTGGGCGCCAGGCGCTCGCGCACCGTCGCGTGGTAGCGGTTGAGCCAGTCGATCTCGTCGGCGCGCAGCAGGCTGCGCTCGATGCAGCGCGTGTCGATCGGGCACAGCGTCAGCGTCTCGAACTCGAGGAACTCGCCGAAGCGGCCGTCCTCGGCGGTGGCCGCGGGCACCGCGAGCACCAGGTTCTCGATGCGCACGCCCCACTGGCCGGGGCGGTAGATGCCGGGTTCGATCGAGGTGATCATGCCCGGCTCGATCGCCATCTGCGGCTCGACGACGGCCTTGCTGATGGTCTGCGGGCCTTCGTGCACCGCCAGGCAGTAGCCGACGCCGTGGCCGGTGCCGTGGCCGTATTCGATGCCCTCGGCCCACAGCGGCGCACGCGCCAGCGCGTCGAGCATCGGGCCCGGCGTGCCACGCGGGAAACGCACGCGCGACAGCGCGATCGTGCCCTTGAGCACCAGCGTGTAGTCGCGTTTCATCGCCGGCGTCAGCGTGCCGATCGGCCAGACGCGCGTGATGTCGGTCGTGCCGCCGAAGTACTGGCCGCCGCTGTCGATCAGCAGCAGCGTGCCTTCGCCGGGCTTGACCTCGACGACGGCGTGCGCCTCCTCGGTGGCGCGGTAGTGCGGCATCGCGCCGTTGGGGCCGAAGCCGGCGATCGTGCCGAAGCTCGGGCCCATCGAGCCCGGCCGGCGCGAACGTGCGGCGGCCAGCTTCTCGTCGATCGTCAGCTCGGTGATGCGCTCGTCGCCCAGCGCGCCTTCGAACCAGGCGTAGAACTCGCACATCGCGGCGCCGTCCTCGGCCATCGCCTCGCGCGTGAACTGGGCTTCCTCGGCGGTCTTGCGGCTCTTGGCCAGCGTGCTCGGGTTGATCTTCTCGACGACCGCGCAGCGCGCGCGCTCGCGCAGGCCCAGCGTCACGCGCTTGGGGTCCAGCAGCAGCGTCTCGGTCTCGGCGAGCGCGGCCAGCGCGTCGCCGGCGCCGGCGTAGGGCGCCAGCGTGAAGCCGTCGGCGGCCAGACGCTCGGCCAGGTCCGGCGCGATCTTGCCGTCGCCGATGAACAGCGTCGCGCGCTCGGCCGAGACCAGCAGGTGCGCCAGGAACACCGGGTTGTAGGGCACGTCCTGGCCGCGCAGGTTGGTGATCCAGGCGATGTCGTCGACGGTGGAGACGAAGTGCTGCGTCGCGCCGGCGGCCGCCATCGCCTCGCGCAGCGTCGCCAGCTTGGCGCTGCGCGGCACGGCGGCATAGGGCTGCGGATGCTCGCCGACCGGCGCGGCCGGCAGCGCCGGGCGATCGGGCCAGATCTGCTCGAGCAGGTCGAGGTCGGTGCGCAGCGTCACGCCCTTGGGCTCGAGCGCGGCACGCAGCGCCTTGGCCGCGGCCAGGCCCAGCACCTGGCCGTCGACGACGACGCTGGCGCCGGCCGGCACCTGCGCCGCCAGCCAGTCGACGTGCGCCGAGGCGTTGCCGGTCGGGATGCGTTCGAGGGCGATGCCGCTGCCCTGCAACTCGGCTTCGGCCTGTTCCCAGTAGCGGCTGTCGGCGAACAGCGCCGCACGGTCGACGGTGACGACCAGCGTGCCCATCGAGCCGGTGAAACCGGACAGCCACTGGCGGCCCTGCCAGCGTTCGGGCAGGTACTCGGAGAGATGCGGGTCGGACGACGGTACGAGCAGCGCGTGGGCGCCGGCGGCGGCGAGCGCGTCACGCGTCCGTTCGATCCGCAGGCGGACCGGGGAGGTGCGGGTGTCCATGGGGGGAGGTACTCCAGGAGGGATCGCGGCATTCTAGGAGCCGCCTCCCGCCGCTGCCGCTGCCCGCACGGACGGCCTTGCGCCGTTCAGCCGATGACCGGCTGGCCGCCGAGGCCGTCGGGGTCGGGCAGGTTCAGGCCGAGCAGGTCGTCGGTCTGCTGCGACTGCCGGACCTTGGTCGCCGCCTCGGCCGTGGCCTGCTGCTGCGCGGCCGCGGTCTCGGCATCGCGGCGCTCGTCGCGGGCCGGATCGTCGGTCTGGGTCTCGGCGCTGCTGCGGGGCTGCTGCACCTGGGCGGGTGACGGCGCGGCGGTCACCGCGTACTGCAGGTCGCCGCCGGCACCCACCTCGACGAACTTCACCTGCGCGACGGTGGCGTAGTAGTTCAGCGCCTCGCGCACGCGCTGGCGGTCCGACGCGCTGCGCGACTGCTGCTGCTCGACGCTGGCCGACGCCGCCGGCACCTCGTTGAAGCTGTAGGTGACGGTGCGCATCACCGCCTGGCTGCTGGAGGCCAGCGCCTGGTCGACCGTCGCGTCGCCGGTCTGGCGGTGTTCGCGCAGCCGCACACGCACCGAGCCGCTGCCGGTGTCGACTTCCGAGACCGGCGTCACCGAACGCACCGACACGCCGGCGTCTTTCAACGTCGTCGTGCTCCGGTCGATCTGCGAAAGCGGTCCCATGTCGGGCCTATCGGCAGAAAAACGCGGTGCTTTAGGCTCTGTTCCGGCTTTAAGCCTAGGGAAAACCCTGATCCAGGCCGGATTTCGTGTCAGGTCACCGCTTGGCGCCGGTTGAACTCGGGCCGGCGCCACTCGCCACGCTCCAGCACCTCGGCCAGCTGCACCGCGGCGTCGAAGGCGTCGACGTGGCGCAGGTACAGCGGCGTGAAGCCGAAACGCAGGATGTCGGGCGCGCGGAAGTCTCCGATGACGCCGCGCGCGATCAGCGCCTGCACGGTGGCGTAGGCCAGCGCCGGCTCGTCGCGCGCCGCCAGGCAGACCTGGCTGCCGCGTTCGCCGTCGGCCTGCGGCGAGACCTGCACCAGCTGCGGGCAGCGCACACGCACCTCGTCGGCGAACAGCCGCGTCAGCGCCAGCGACTTGGCACGCAGTGCCGCCATGCCGCCGAGGGGCTCGGCGGCGAGCACGGTGTCGACGCCGCACTCCAGCGCCGCCAGCGCCAGGATCGCCGGCGTGCCGCAGAGGTAGCGCGCGATGCCCGGCGCCGGGCGGTAGCCGGGCGTGAACTCGAACGGCGCCGCGTGTCCCATCCAGCCCGACAGCGGCTGGGCGAAGCGGCCGGCGTGGCGGCGGTGGGCCCAGACGAAGGCCGGCGCGCCGGGGCCGCCGTTGAGGAACTTGTAGCCGCATCCGATCGCGAAATCGGCCTCGGCGGCGTTCAGCTCCACCGGCACCGCGCCGGCGCTGTGCGCCAGGTCCCAGACGGCCAGCGCGCCGGCGGCGTGTGCGGCGCGGGTCAGCGCCGCCATGTCGTGCAAACGCCCGGTGCGGTAGTTCACGTGGGTCAGCATCAGCACGGCGCAGCGCTCGTCCAGCGCCGCCGGGATCGCCTCGGGCGTGTCGACCAGGACCAGCTCGAACCCACGCTCGGCGGCCAGCGACTCGGCGATGTAGAGGTCGGTCGGGAAGTTGCTGCGCTCGCTGACGATGCGCGTGCGCTGCGGCGCGTCGGCGCGCACGATGGCCAGCGCCGCGGCCAGCACCTTGTAGAGGTTGACCGAGGTCGAGTCGGCGGCCACCAGCTCGCCCGGCGCGGCGCCGACCAGGCGCGCGATCTTGTCGCCGACACGCTGCGGCAGCGTGATCCAGCCGGCCTGGTTCCAGCTGCCGATGAGCCCGCTGCCCCATTCGCCGGTGACGACCTCGGCGACGCGCGCCGGCGTCGCCTTCGGCAGCACGCCCAGCGAGTTGCCGTCGAGGTAGATCGTGCCGGGCGGCAGCGCGAACAACTCGCGCAGCGGGGCCAGCGGGTCGTGGGCGTCCAGCGCCAGGGCGTCGTCTCGGGTCATGGCAGTTCTCGGAGGATGGCGCGCACCGGCGAGGCGTCGGCGGCGACCAGTTTGAGGGGCAGGGCGATCAGCTCGTAGTCGCCTTCGGGCACGGCATCGAGCACGAGGTTCTCGAGCACGCGCAGGCCGCGCCGGCGCAGCACCTGGTGCGCGTCCAGCGTCTTGCTGTCGGCCGGGTCGACGCTGGCGCTGTCGATGCCGACCAGGCGCACGCCGAGGTCGGCCAGGCGCTCCAGCACCTCGGGCTCGAAACCGGCGAGCGCCGGGTCCCAGGCGTCGGGCGCGCGGGCGTAGGTGCGCACCAGCACGCGTGGCGGCAGCTTGTCGAGCGCGTGCTGCAGCTGCGCCCAGCGCACCACGGGTGCGGCGCCGATGGCGTGGATCACGCGGCAGCGGCCGAGGTAGGGCTCGAGGTCGAGCAGCCCGACCGGCGTGCCGGCATCGTCGTAGTGCAGCGGCGCGTCGGCGTGTGCGCCGGTGTGCGGCGACAAGGTGATCGTCTGCAGGTTGACCGGGCAGCCCGGGCCGATGCGCGCCACCCACTCGGCGTGGAAGGGCGCGTCGCCGGGGAAGACGGGGCTGCCGGGTTGCAGCGGTGGCGAGAGGTCCCAGATCCGCGGTGCGTGCATCGTCTTCAGGGGTTCAGCGGCGCCAGCCCGTGGCGGCGGCGCGCGGCGTCGCAGGCGTCGTCACCGATGCCGAGGTTGGCGCGCGCGCCGAACTCGCGGCAGGGCGAGGGCCGCCATTCGTGGATCGCGCAGGAGGCCTGCACGCCGACGCTGCCGACCAGCGCCGCGCAGCGCGGCGGCGTGCGGTCGGTGCCGCGCATGCGGCACAGGCGCGAGGTGATCTCCTCGGCCAGCGTCTCGGGCACCATGCCGCCGGCACCGCCCCATTCGTCGCGGTCGAAGTCGACGCGCCAGCTCGCGCAGCAGGCGCCGCAGGTCAGGCAGGGGTTCAAACGCGCACCACCGTCACGGTGCAGTCGGCCCGCGCGACGACCTGCGAGCTGACGCTGCCCAGGTAGCGCCGCAGCGCGCCGGCGCCGCGCGCGCCCATCACGATGTGGTCGACCTGGTTGCGCTCGGCGAAATCGAGCAGCGCGGCGGCGGCGTCGGGCGCCTCGAGCACGTGGAAGGTCAGGCGACCGTCGTCGAGCTCGACCTGGCGCGACAGCGGCCGCGCCCAGTGCTTCAGGCCGACGAGCTGCTTGACGTGGCGGCTCTGGCCGTCGGCGTCGACGAGGTCGTCCAGGCCGATGCGCGCGACACGCATCACGCCGACGCAGGCCAGGCGCGCGCCGGGTTCGGTGACGAGGATCCGGCGCACGGCGTCCTGCATCTTCTCCAGCAGCTCGGGCGTGGCGTGGTCGATGTCGACCGCGGCGACGACGATCGGGCTCTTGGCCACCTGGCTGGCCGCGCCGAGGCGCGCCGTCGACCTGGACTCGGCACCGAGCGCGAAGAACCAGCGTTTGAAGACCTTGACCGCGCCGCTCTGGCGGCTGCGTGCGGCACGTGCGGTCAGCGTCACCTGGCCGGGGTTCTGCAGGTCCAGCGCGAGCTGCGCGGCACTCTGGTAGCGGCGTTCGGGGCGCACCTCCAGGCACTTCAGGATGACCTCCTGCAGCCAGGGCGGGCAGTCGGGGCGCAGCGCACGCGGCGGCACCGGGTCGACGTAGAGCCGCTTGCGCAGCCCGCGCACGCTCTCCGGCGAGCCGAACGGGCGCTGGCCGGTGGTGAAGTGGTAGAGCATGACGCCGAGCGCGAACAGGTCGCTGCGCGGGTCGCTGCGCACGAACTGCACCTGCTCGGGCGACATGTACGGCGCGGTGCCCATCGGCAGCGCGAACTCCTCTTCGAGCAGGTCGGGCAGCTTGTCGTGGCGCGACAGGCCGAAGTCCACGAGCACCGCGGTGCCGTCCGGGCGCAGCAGGATGTTGCTCGGCTTGACGTCCAGGTGCACCAGGTGCTGGCGGTGCAGGTCGTGCAGCGCGGTGGCGACACGCGAGCCGATCTCGATGATCTCGTCGACCGGCAGCGGCGCCTCGTCGAGCCGGGCGCGCAGCGAGGGCCCGTCGATGCGCTCCATCACCAGGTAGGCGGCGTGCGTGAAGTCGCCGCGCGCGACGTACTTCGGCACGTGAGGGCCGGCGAGCGCCGGCAGGATCATCTGCTCGACCTCGAAGCCGACGATCGACGCCGGGTCTTCGCCGCCCTTGATGCGCGGCACCTTCATGATCAGCGGCATCGTCTCGGCCACCGGCTCGCCGTTGGCGTCGACACGCACCACGCGCCACAGGTGCGCCATGCCGCCCTGGTGCAGGCGCTCCTCGAGGCGGAAGCCGTCGATGACCTGGCCGGCCGCGAGCGCCGCCGGTGCAACGCGCGCCGGCCTATTGCCCATCGGCCAGGCGGTCGGCGAGACGCTGCGGCAGCTCGGCGGCGCGGATCTTCGCGCCGGCGGTCTCGGTGTCGTAGGGCACGCGCCAGTAGGTCAGCTCGGCGCTGGCGTCGTCGAAGGTGGCGTAGCAGGCCGCCGGGTCGCCGTCGCGCGGCTGGCCGGCCGAGCCGGGGATGACCAGCCACTGGCGCGGCGGCAGCAGCGGGATCGGCATGCCGGCCGTCGGCGTGAAGTCGCCGGCCTTGCCGACCGTCGACAGGTGGTACAGCTGGGGCTCGTGCATGTGGCCGCAGAAGGTGATGCGTGCGGCCGTCGAGCCCATGCTGCGCACGGCCTCGCTGCGGCCCTGGATGTAGCCCCATTCGGCCGGTGCCCAGGCGTTGGCGTGCACGAACAGCAGCTCGCCTTCGCGGCGCTCCAGCGGCAGCGAGGCCAGGAAGTCGATCTGATCGACGCCCAGCTGCTGGCGGGTCCATTCGACGACATAGCGCGGGTCGGGCCGCATCGTCGGCGACGGGCCGCGCACCACCGCCTGGTCGTGGTTGCCCATCACCGCGACGGCGCCGGCGCGCACCAGCTCGCGCACCCGGTCGACGACCCAGGCCGGGTCGGCGCCGTAGCCGACGAAGTCGCCGAGCAGCGCGTAGCGCTCGACGTCCTGGCCGGCGGCGTGCGCGAGCACGGCTTCCACCGCTTCGCGGTTGGCGTGCAGGTCGGTCAGGATCGCGTACTTCATCGGGCGGTGGCGGATCGTGCCCGCGCCGGCTGACAGCCGGCTGGCCGCGCGCGGGGACCGACGATCATCCCCTGCGGCGCGGCTCTTGCGCAACCGGGAAACGCCGCGGGCGGCACCCGCGGCCGAGGGTCAGGCGTCGACCAGCTCGGGGTTCCAGGCGTGCACGCTCTGCTGCTGCTCGCCGAGGCCGGCGACGCCCAGGCGCATCGTGTCGCCGGGCTGCAGGAAACGCGGCGGCTTCATGCCCATGCCGACGCCCGGCGGCGTGCCGGTGCTGATCAGGTCGCCGGGGTACAGCGTCATGATGCGGCTCAGGTAGGCGATCAGCTTGGCGACGCCGAAGACCATCGTGCGCGTGTTGCCGGCCTGCACACGCTGGCCGTTCAGGTCCAGCCAGAGGTCCAGCGCCTGCGGGTCGGCGATCTCGTCGGCGGTGACCAGCCAGGGGCCGACCGGGCCGAAGGTGTCGCAGCCCTTGCCCTTGTCCCAGGTGCCGCCGCGTTCGAGCTGCAGCGCACGTTCGGAGACGTCGTTGACGACGCAGTAGCCGGCGACGTGCGCCAGCGCGTCAGCCTCGTCGACGCAGCGTGCGGTGCTGCCGATGACGACACCGAGCTCGACTTCCCAGTCGCCCTTGGTGGCGTCGATCGGCAGCACGACCGGGTGCTCGGCGCCGACGGCGGCGCTGGTCGGCTTCATGAAGACCACCGGCTCGGCCGGGATCGGCATGCCCGCCTCGGCGGCGTGGTCGGCGTAGTTCAGGCCGATGCAGACGAACTTGCCCATGCCGGCCCAGGGCACGCCCAGGCGCTGCTGCGGCACCTCGGGCAGCGAGGCCAGGTCGATGCCGCGCAGCCGCTGCAGCGAGGCCGGCGTCAGCACGGCCGGCGTGATGTCGACGAGCAGGGAGGAGAGATCTCGCACCCGGCCGTCGGCATCCAGCGCGGCGGGGCGTTCATGGCCCTTGGGGCCGTGTCGCAGCAGTTTCATCGGAGGACGCGGATGCCACCACCGGCGAGGGGTGGCCGCCGGCAGCCGCACCCGATGGGGCGGTGATGCGGACGACTGTAGCGGTTTGGTCGAAAAGCGGGTTACGGCCCGGTTTCAGCCCCGCGCGTGCACTCAGCCTCGGCCGACGAACGGCATCTTGGTCGCCATCACGGTGCTGAACAGCACGTTGGCGGACAGCGGCAGGCGGGCCATCGCGATGAAGGTCTGGACCACCGCGTCCATCGCCATGCGCGGCTCGGCGCGCAGGCTGCCGTCGGCCTGCATCACGCCGCGCGCCATGCGCTCGGTCATGTCGGTCTCGACGTTGCCGATGTCGATCTGGCCGACGGCGATGTCGAAGGCGCGGCCGTCGAGTGCTGCGGCGCGTGTCAGGCCGGTGATGGCGTGCTTGGTCGCGGTGTAGGCGATCGAGCCCGGCCGCGGCGCGTGCGCCGAGATCGAGCCGTTGTTGATGATGCGCCCGCCCATCGGCTGCTGGCTGCGCATCAGCGCGAAGGCCGCGGCCAGGCAGTAGAAGGCGCCGTTGAGGTTGACGTCGACGGCCTGGCGCCAGGCGCCGGCGCCGAGCTCGTCGGGTGTCGCCGTCGGCGGGAACGCGCCGGCGTTGTTGAACAGCAGGTCCAGCCGGCCGTGGCGCGTGCGCACCGTGTCGAACAGCGCCGCGACCGAGGCTTCGTCGGCGACGTCGCAGGCCACGGCCTGGGCGCGTGCGGCGTGTTCGCCGGTCGCGGCGATCGCCGCTTCGAGGCGGTCGAGCCGGCGGCCGGCGTAGACGACCTGCCAGCCGTCGGCCAGCAGCGCCGCCGCGCAGGCCTGGCCGATGCCGCTGCCGGCGCCGGTGACGAGCGCGATGCGGTCCATGGGTAACCTCCTGTCGGGCTGGGGTGCCGGCGATTGTGGCGGCCGCGGGACCACAATGGGGCATGGCCATCTTCACGAAGACCGTTCTCTACACCGACACCGACGGCCGCGCGCGCTTTCGCGACGAGCCCGTCGAGCTGAGCGAAGGCACGCCCGCGGCGCGGCTGTCGCCGCTGCTGCCGGCTGCCGGCGTGCAGCTGCGCGAGAGTCCGGTGGGCTTTGCCAGCACGTTCCACTGCACGACGACGCCGCAATGGCTGGTCGTGCTGCGCGGGGCGATGGAGATCGGCCTGCAGGACGGCACGTCGCGGGTCTTCGGTCCCGGCGAGCACTTCTATTCGGCCGACGTGCTGCCCGAAGGCGCCACGTTCGACCCCGCGCTGCACGGTCACCGCAGCCGCCAGGTCGGCGACGAGCCGCTGGTGACGATGTTCGTGCGCGGCTAGCCGCCGCGCCCGAGACGCCGGCCGCCGCGCCGGCCCGACCCACGAGGAGAAAGACGCATGCAAGTCCAGGTCAACACCGACAACCACGTTCAGAACGACGACACGCTCACCGCCTGGGCCGAGCGCGAGATCAAGGCCAAGCTGGAGCGTTTCGGCGACATCGTCACGCGGGTCGAGGTGCACCTCGCCGACGTCAACGCCTCGCGCGCCGGCGACGCCGACAAGCGCTGCACGCTCGAGGCACGCCTGGCCGGCCGCCAGCCGGTGGCCGCCAGCCACGACGCGCAGCGGGTTGCCGACGCCTTCACCGGCGCGCTGGACAAGCTGCTGCGGGTCGTCGACTCGACGCTCGGCAAGGCGCGCGACCAGCACGCCCGCGACTCGATCCGCGGCGGCTGAGCAAGCAAAAGGGCCGGCGAAAGCCGGCCCTTGTTCCATCCGCTGGGTGAAGAGGATGGAGGGGGCAGGTCTAGGATGAAGGGGTCAGGTCTTGCGAGACCTGACCCCGGACCTGCGTGCGAGACCTGACCCCGGACCGGCGGCGTCTCAGCCGATCCGGCCGAGCAGAAGGTACTCCATCAGTGCCTTCTGCACGTGCATTCGATTCTCGGCTTCGTCCCAGACGACGGACTGCGGCCCGTCGATGACCTCGGCGCTGACCTCCTCGCCGCGGTGCGCCGGCAGGCAGTGCATGAACAGCGCGTCGGGCTGGGCGGCGGCCATCATGCCGGCGTCGACGCACCAGTCGGCGAAGGCCGTGCGGCGGGCCTCGTTCTCGGCCTCGTAGCCCATGCTCGTCCAGACGTCGGTCGTCACCAGGTGCGCGCCGCGGCAGGCTTCGCGCGGGTCGGCGAAGACCTTGTAGCAGCCGCTGTCGCGGATGCCGGCCAGCGCCGGGTCGACCTCGTAGCCGCCGGGCGTGCTGACGTGCACCGTGAAGCCCAGGATCTCGGCCGCCTGCAGCCAGGTGTTGGCCATGTTGTTGCCGTCACCGACCCAGGCCACGACCTTGCCCTCGATCGAGCCGCGGTGCTCGATGTAGGTGAAGAGGTCGGCCAGGATCTGGCACGGGTGGAACTCGTTGGTCAGCCCGTTGATGACCGGCACGCGCGAGTGCGCCGCGAAGCGCTCGATCTTGGCCTGCTCGAAGGTGCGGATCATCACGATGTCGACCATGCGGCTGATGACGCGCGCGCTGTCCTCGATCGGCTCGGCGCGGCCGAGCTGGCTGTCGCCGGTTGTCAGGTGCACGACCGAGCCGCCCATCTGGTACATGCCGGCCTCGAAGCTGACGCGGGTGCGCGTGCTGGCCTTCTCGAAGATCATCGCCAGCGTGCGGTCGACCAGCGGCTGGTACTTCTCGTAGTTCTTGAAGCGCGTCTTGATGATGCGCGCGCGCTCGAACAGGTAGGCGTACTCCTCGGCGCGGAGGTCCTTGAACTGGAGGTAGTGCTTCATCAGCGAGTAACCCGGTTTCATGCTTCGGACAGGTAGGCCTGGACCAGCGGGGCGAGGCGGGCGACGATCTCGTGCACCTCGTCGGCGGTGACGATCAGCGGCGGCAGCAGCCGGATCACGCGGTCGGCGGTGACGCTGATCAGCAGTCCGGCCTCCGCCGCGCGGCCGATCAGCACGCCGCACGGACGGTCGAGCTCGATGCCCAGCATCAGGCCCTGGCCGCGGAACTCGACGACGCCGGCGGTGCCCGCCAGCGCACGCTGGAGTTCGGCGCGCAGCAGTTCGCCCATCGCGTGGGCGTTCGCCAGCAGGCCGTCCTCCTCCATGATGCGCAGCGTCTCGACGCCGGCGCGCATCGCCAGCGGGTTGCCGCCGAAGGTCGTGCCGTGGTTGCCCGGGCCCAGCACGGTGGCCGCACGCGGGCCGGCGACGACGGCGCCGATCGGCACGCCCGAGCCCAGGCCCTTGGCCAGCGGCATCACGTCGGGGCGGATGCCGGCCCACTGGTGCGCGAACCACCGGCCGGTGCGGCCGATGCCGCACTGCACCTCGTCGAGCATCAGCAGCCAGTCGCGTTCGTCGCAGATGCGGCGCAGGCCCTGCAGGTACTCGCTGCGCGCCGGGTTGATGCCGCCTTCGCCCTGGATCGTCTCGAGGAACACGGCGACGACGTTCGGGTTGGTGCGCGCGACCTCTTCGACGGCGGCCAGATCGTTCAGCGGCACGCGCACGAAACCGTCGACCAGCGGGCCGAAGCCGGCCTGCACCTTCGGGTTGCCGGTGGCTGACAGCGTGGCGATCGAGCGGCCGTGGAAGGCGCGCTCGTAGACGATGATCTCGGGCCGTTCGATGCCCTTGTCGTGGCCGAACTTGCGCGCGATCTTCAGCGCCGCCTCGTTGGCTTCCAGCCCCGAGTTGCAGAAGAACGCGACGTCCAGGCCCGACAGCTCGCACAGCTTCGCGGCCAGCGTCTCCTGCAGCGGCACCTGGTAGTAGTTGGACGTGTGGATCAGCCGGCCGACCTGCTCCTGCAGCGCCGATACCAGCAACGGGTGCGCATGGCCCAGCGTGTTGACGGCGATGCCGGCCAGCGCGTCGAGGTATTCGCGGCCCTCGGTGTCCCAGACTCGGCAGCCTCGCCCGTGCGACAGCGCGACGGGCAGTCGCCCGTAGGTGTTCATCACGTGCGGCATCGGCGCGGAGGGGGCAGGGGCAGCGGTCATCGAGGTTCCTTGTCGCTCCAGAAGGCGAAAACGAAGACCGGCGCCAGGACTTCGACGCAGTTGCGCGAGGTCGGGCGCCGGTCGGGCGTTCGATTCTAAGGGGCGACCCGGGGTGCCGATTCCGGGGCTGGCGGCGTAAGCCGATCGCAAGAGTCGGCGAGCGAATGCGGGCACAATCTTGCGTTGCCGATGACGCAGATCCAAACGAAGACGCCGCGCAGGCTGTATATCCGTGGGCTCACGACCGCCGGTCGCACCTTCCGCCCGAGCGACTGGGCCGAACGACTGGCCGGCGCGATGTCCAGTTTCCGCCCGCGCGGCAGCGCGATCGGCGCCCACATCGGCTACTCCCCGTACTGCGTTCCGCGCCTCGTCGACGGCGTCAAGTGCGTCTTCGTCAGCGAGGCGCTGAAGGACATCGAGCCGATGGCCTGGGACTTCGTGATGAACTTCGCGCGCGACAACGAGCTGCAGGTCGTCGACTGCGAGCCGGGCGCGGCGGCGGGCTGAAGGCGTCGGCGCTGTTCTCGCCGCGCCAAAACAAAAGGGCCTGCTTGCGCAGGCCCTTCGTTCAACACCCGAGAAACCGTCTTAGGCGGCGAGCGCCAGCGCCTTGACCTTGGCGGCCAGGCGGCTCTTCAGGCGGGCAGCCTTGTTCTTGTGGAAGATGCCCTTGTCGGCGACCGAGTCGATGACGCTCTGCGCGGACTTGAAGGTGTCGGTGGCGACGGTCTTGTCACCGGCGACGACGGCCTTCTGCACGTTCTTCACGACGGTGCGAAAACGCGAACGCAGCGACGAGTTGTGCGCGTTGAGCTTGACGTCCTGACGGGCGCGCTTGCGGCCCGAAGCGAGGCGGACGGTCTTCTTCTTGGCTTTGGACGAGGTGGCCATGCGGTTCTTTGGCGGTTCGGGTGGTGCAAAGACCGTCGAGTATAGCACTCCTTCGGCCTGTCCGCCAGCCCGGTGCTTGCGCTGCCTATAATGCGGGCCGACCCGGCTTCGGGCCTTAGCGCCCCATCGTCGTCCCCCCGTGAACCTTCTCCGGGCCGCCTCCACCGTCTCGCTGCTGACGCTCGCCTCGCGCGTCACCGGCCTCGTGCGCGACCAGCTGATCGCCGGCTTCTTCGGCGCCAGCGCCGCGACCGACGCGTTCAACGTCGCCTTCCGCATCCCCAACCTGTTCCGCCGGCTTTTCGCCGAAGGCGCGTTCTCGCAGGCCTTCGTGCCGCTGCTGGCGGCCACGCGGGAGAAGGAGGGCGACGCGGCGACGCACGCGCTGATCGACTCGGTGGCCACCGTGCTCGCCTGGGTGCTGCTGGCGACCTGCGTGCTCGGCGTCGCCGGCGCGCCGATCCTGGTCTGGCTCATGGCCTCGGGGCTCGAGCGCCTGGACCTCGCGGTGCTGATGACACGCTGGATGTTCCCGTACATCGGCTTCATGTCGATGGTGGCGCTGGCTGCCGGCATCCTGAACACCTGGAAGCGTTTCGCGGTGCCGGCGATGACGCCGGTGCTGCTGAACCTGTCGGTCATCGCCGCGGCGGCGCTGCTGGCGCCGCGCATGGCGGGCTGGGGCCTGGAGCCGGTGCTCGCGCTGGCTGGCGGCGTCGCGCTCGGCGGCGTGCTGCAGGCGGCGGTGCAGGTCCCGGCGCTGCGCCGGCTGGGGCTGATGCCGCGCATCGGGCTGACGCCGGCGCGGCTGCGTGCGGCCTGGCGCCACCCCGGCGTGCGCCGCGTGCTGACGCTGATGGGGCCGGCGCTGCTGGGCGTGTCGGTGGCGCAGATCTCGCTGGTCATCAACACCCAGATCGCCTCGCACGTCGGGGTCGGCGCGGTGTCCTGGCTGACCTACGCCGACCGGCTGATGGAGTTCCCGACGGCGCTGCTGGGCGTGGCGCTGGGCGTCGTGCTGCTACCGCAGCTGGCGGCGGCCAAGGGGCGCGAGGACGCCCAGGCCTATTCGGACATGCTCGACTGGGGTTTGCGGCTGGTGGTGATGCTGGCGCTGCCCTGCGCGATCGCGCTGATCGTCTTCCCGAAGGCGCTGGTCGCGGTGCTGTTCCACTACGGCGCCTTCGACGCGCGCGACGTGTCGCAGACCGTGCATGCGCTGATGGGCTACGGCGTCGGCCTGATGGGGCTGGTGGCCATCAAGGTGCTGGCGCCGGGCTTCTACGCCCGCCAGGACACGCGCACGCCGGTGAAGATCGCGGTGCTGGTGCTCGTCTGCACGCAGCTGATGAACGCGCTGTTCGTGCCGCTGATCGGCCACGCCGGGCTGGCGCTGTCGATCGGCCTGGGCGCGCTGCTCAACGCCGGGCTGCTGCTCTTCGGGCTGCTGAAGAAGGGCGTCTACACGCCGCGGCCGGGCTGGGGCGGCTTCGCGCTGCGCGTCGGCCTGGCCTGTGCCGCGCTCGGTGCGGCGCTGGTCTGGGCGGCGCGCACGATCGACTGGATCGGCCTGCAGTCGCACTACGGCCAGCGCGCCGGCTGGATGGCGCTGGTGCTGGCCTCGGTGGCCGCGGGCTACTTCGCGCTGCTGGCCGCTTCCGGGCTGAAGCTGCGGCAGTTCGTGCGCCGTGGCTGACCTACACTGGCGACCGATGGCTGGACCGCTGAATTTCGAGCCGCCGACGGCGCTGCAGTATTTCGCCGCTCTCGTGGCCGAGGATGCGAGCCTCTCGGTCGTCGAGGCGGCTGTCGCCGTGGCGCAGGACCTGGATCCCGAGCAGGACGCCCAGGCCGTGCTGGCGCAGATCGACGAGCTCGCCGATCGCCTGCGCCGCCGCCTGCCGGCCGACGCCGGCCCGGTGCACAAGCTGCGCATGCTCAACCGCTACTTCTTCGACGAGCTCGGCTTCGCCGGCAACGTCAACGACTACTACGACCCGCGCAACAGCTCGCTGGCCGAGGTGCTGCGCACGCGCCGGGGCATCCCGGTGACGCTGGCGCTGCTGTACCTCGAGCTGGCGGCGCAGCTCGGGCTGCCGGCGGCGGGGGTGTCCTTCCCGGGGCATTTCCTCGTCAAGCTGACGCTGCCGCGCGGCGAGGTCGTGCTCGACCCGTTCAGCGGCCGCTCGCTGTCGCGCGAGGAACTGGAGGAGCGGCTGCTGCCGTACCGCCAGCGTCACGGCCTCGTCGGCGACTTCGACGTGCCGCTGGGCCTGTTCCTGCAGACCGCCGCGCCGCGCGAGATCCTCGCCCGGCTGCTGCGCAACCTGAAGGAGATCCACCGCAGCGCCGGCGACCCCCTGCGCCTGCTCGCGGTGCTCGAGCGTCTGGTCATCCTGCTGCCCGAGGACTGGAGCGAGCGCCGCGACCGCGGCCTCGCGCACGCCGAGCTCGGCCACCACGAGCAGGCCGTGCGCGACCTGTCCGACTATCTCATCCACTGTCCCGACGCCGCCGACGCGCCTGCGCTGCGCGCGCGGCTCGCCCAACTGAACGGCCCTCGCCGGCCGACCCTGCACTGACATGACTTCCAGGATGAAGCAGATCCCGCTGGCGATCGGCTTCGACCCGCTCGCCACCTTCGAGAGCTTCCTGCCCGGCAGCGAAGCCAACCTGCGTGCGCTCGAACACCTGCGCCGCCTGCCGATGCCGACCGCGCCGGTCTACCTCTGGGGCCCTTCGGGCAGCGGCAAGACGCATCTGCTGCGCGGCCTGGCCCACGCCTGCCAGCAGGCCGGGCAGCGCGTCGGCTGGTTCGACCCGTCACGCCCCTGCCCGTGGGAACTGGCCGCCGACTGGTCGCTCGTGGTCATCGACCGCTGCGACGAGCTCGACGCCGCCGGCCAGCAGTCGGCCTTCACGCTGTTCGTCGAGGCCGCCACCGAAGGCGTGCAGATGGCCTGCGCCGGCCGCCTGCCGCCGGTGGACCTGCCGCTGCGCGACGACCTGCGCACGCGCCTGGGCTGGGGCCCGGTGTTCGCGATGCAGCCGCTGGGCGAGTCCGAGACCCGCGCCGCGCTGCGCCGCGAGAGCGACCGCCGCGGCATCCGCCTCACCGACGAGGTGATGGACCACCTGCTGACGCGCTTCCCGCGCGACCTGAAACACCTGATGGCCCTGCTCGACCGGCTCGACGAGTTTTCGCTGTCGCGTTCGCGCACGATCACCGTGCCGCTGGTGCGCGCGATGCTGGCCGAAGAAGGCGACCCGCTTTGAACCTGACGCTCTTCGACCTCGACGGCACGCTGCTGCCGACCGACTCCGACCACGCCTTCGGCGAGTTCCTGGTGCGCATCGGCTGGGCCGACGGCGGCGAGTTCAAGCGCCGCAACGACGAGTTCTATGCCCAGTACCTCGAAGGGCGGCTCGACATCGACGCCTACGTGCGCTTCTGCACCTCGCCCTGGCGCGACCGCGACCCGGCGGAGATCGCCGCCGCCCAGGCACGTTTCATCGACGAGTACGCCCGGCCCTCGCTGCACCCGGCGGCGGTGGACCTGGTGCGCCGCCACCTCGATGCCGGCGATCTGGTGGCCGTGGTCACCGCGACCAACGACTTCGTCACCCGGCCGATCGCCTCGCTGTTCGGTGTCGACACGCTGATCGCCACCGAACTCGAGCGCGACGCCTCCGGCCGCGCCACCGGCGCGATCCGCGGCGTGCCGTCGTTCCGCGATGGCAAGATCACGCGGGTGCGGCAGTGGCTGGCCGACGCCGGCCGCACGCTGGCCGACTTCGAGCGCAGCACCTTCTACAGCGATTCGACCAACGACCTGCCGCTGCTCGAACTCGTCAGCCACCCGGTGGCCACCAACCCCGGCGACGGGCTGCGGGCCGTGGCCCTGCAGCGCGGCTGGCCGATCCTGGACCTCTTCGCATGATCAAGAAATTCATCGACCGCCTGCTCGGCAAGTCGCCCGCGCCCGAGGCGCCGCCCGCCCTGCCGGCGATCCCGCTCGGCCAGCGTGTCGAGATCCCCGCCGCGGAGCATCGCATCGACCCGCGGCTGCTCGACGACAACGCGGTGCGCGTCGTGCGCACGCTCAAGGATGCCGGCCACGAGGCCTACATCGTCGGCGGCGCGGTGCGCGACCTGCTCGTCGGCCTGCGGCCCAAGGACTTCGACGTCGCCACCGACGCCACGCCCGAGCAGGTGAAGGCGCTGTTCCGCCGCGCCTTCATCATCGGCCGGCGTTTCCGCCTGGTGCACGTGATCTTCGGCCGCGGCCGCGAGCACGAGGTCATCGAGGTCTCGACCTTCCGTGCCTACTTCGACGCCGCCGCGGCCGAGCAGGTCAAGGGCAACGAGAAGACGGCGCGCGGCGAGATCGCCGACCAGCGTGTCGTCGTCGACGCCAGCGGCCGCGTGCTGCGCGACAACGTCTGGGGCCCGCAGATCGAGGACGCGGCGCGCCGCGACTTCACGATCAACGCGATGTACTACGACCCGACGACGCAGGTCGTCGTCGACTACCACGGCGGCCTGGCCGACTCGCGCGCCCGCGTGCTGCGCATGATCGGCGACCCCGAGACGCGCTACCGCGAGGACCCGGTGCGCATCGTGCGCGTCGTGCGCATCGCCGCCAAGCTGGGTTTCGAGGTCGAGCCGGCGACGCGCGCGCCGATGCGCAAGATGGCCGCGCTGCTGAACAACGTGCCGCCGTCGCGCATGTTCGACGAGATGGTCAAGCTGCTGCAGACCGGCCATGCGCTCAAGAGCCTGGCCGAGCTGAAGAAGCAGGGCCTGGACCAGGGCGTGTTCCCGGTGCTCGACGCCGCCTTCCGCGCCGATGCCCGCCACCCCAAGCGCGACGAGTTCATCCGCTACGCGCTCGAGGACACCGACGCCCGCGTCAACGACGGCCGCGCCGTCGTGCCCAGCTTCATGCTCGCGGTGATGCTCTGGCACGACGTGCTCGACCGCTGGGCGGCGATCCAGGCCGGCGGCGAGGCGCCGTTCGCGGCGCTGCAGCAGGCCGTCGACGCGGTCTTCGACGCGCGCATCGGCGACATCTCCGGCCGCGGCAAGCTGGCCGCCGACATGCGCGAGATCTGGCTGATGCAGCCGCGTTTCGAGCGGCGCACGCCGGCCGCCGCGCGTTCGCTGGTCGCCCAGCCGCGTTTCCGCGCCGGCTACGACTTCCTGCGCCTGCGCGCCGACGTCGGCGAGATCGACCCGGCGCTGGCCGAGTGGTGGGAGGACTTCCACCTCGGCGACGACGACGAGCGCGAGGCGATGCTGGCCGAGCTCAAGCCGGCGTCCAAGCGTGTGCACCGCGTGCCCGCCGGCAGCACCGTGGCCGCCGCCGCGGCGGCGACGCCTGCGCCTTCCGAGGCTGCCGAAGACGATGCCCCGGCCGATGCCGCGCCCGCCAAGAAACGCCGCCGGCGCCGCCGTCGCCCGGCCGGCGGCAGCGCGCC
>NZ_AEWG01000087.1 GCF_000190375.1 Rubrivivax benzoatilyticus JA2 = ATCC BAA-35 | reverse complement strand
GGCGGCTCAGCACGGCGAGGCCCCCAGCGCCGGCCGGCTGGCGCAGGCGCTCGGCCGGCCGGCGCGGCCGACGGTGGTGCGCAGGTAGCGTTCGGTGTCGAGCAGGGTGTCGAGCACGAAGGCGTTCAGCGGCTGGGGCAGCAGGTCGAGGCTGTGCGTCAGCAGGCCGCCGGTCAGCGGGTCGAAGCCGAAGCCGCGGTCGCCGGCGGGCAGCTGGAAGCGCACGCCGCCGTCGGCCGGCAGCACCACGGTGCGCAGCTCGATGGCCACCGCGTTCGGGCAGGCCAGGCCGGGGCCGCGGGTGCAGTCGCAATAGAGCTTGCTCGCGTCGGCGCCGGGACGCAGCTCGTAGATCGTGTAGCAGGCCACCGGCGTGCCCGCCGCCGGGAAGAGCACGAAGGACCGCAGGCCGTGTGCCACCGCCTGGCCGCGGGCGAACTGCACGTCGGTGCCGAGCTGCGCGTTGACGCTCTTGAGCCGCTGCACGCGGATGTAGTCGAACAGCGACGGCGCGCCCAGCGCCAGCATCACGCCCAGCAGGCCGATCGCGAGCATCAGCTCGATCAGCGTCAGGCCGCGCGGCCGGGGCGAGGCGGCGCGCATCACCGGGGCCAGCAGGCGTGGGCCACGCCGTAGGAGAAGTCGCCGCAGCTGCCGCAGCCGGCGTACTCGAGGTTGCCGCCGCGCAGGCGCATGCTGAGGTGGCGGCACTGCGGGTCGGCGGCCTGGCTGGTGCCGCTGCGGCCGCGGGCGGTGACGACGTAGGCGCTGGCCAGCGTGTCGCCCGGCGCGGCCGAGCTGCCGATCTCGATCGTGTAGTAGCCCGAGACGCTGGCGTCACCCAGCCCGAGGTCGGCGAGCGAGGTGGCGTATTCGGCGTGGTTGCTGCGCCAGCGCTCCTGCGCCTGCTGCACCGCCGCGACCGCGGCGTAGGCATCGGAGCGCCGGCTCTTGCGGATGCTGTCCAGGAAGGAGGGCAGCGCCAGCGCGCCGATCACGCCCAGCACCACCAGCGTGATCGCCAGCTCGACGAGCGTGAAGCCGCCGCCAGACCCCACCGCGGAACACCGACGCGACCGGTTGGACATGCGGCAGATTATTTTCAGCGTGGTCCGCGGCCGAACCGTTCGTCGCGGCGGCGCCGCCGTTCGTCGCGGAGTGGGGCCCGGGTTCAAGGGATCAGCAGGCGGCTTCGCCCGGCAGGCCGTCGGGCGAGCAGCGCCGCACCCGGCCCATCAGGTTGACGACGAGGTGCAGCCGCGGCCCCTGCGGCAGCGACAGCCGCACCGTGGTCGTCGGCGTGACGGTGCCGCGTGTCGGCTCGAAGAGGATCGAGCCGACGTTGGCGCGCAGTTCGACGGGGTGGCCGGCGCCGAGATCGGCCTGGCGCAGCACGAGCCGGCCCGGGCAGGCCGCGGCGCCAGGCCCGCAGCCGCAGCCGGCCGGGCCGTCGTGCAGCAGCCAGCAGCGCGGGCCGGCGAACTCCAGCCGCAGCGTGCGCGACTGGGCGGCGGCCTGGCTGCGTGCGAACGCGATGTCGGTCTGCAGCGCCGAGGCCACGGCGCGCAGCCGCTCGCGCTCGCCGATTGCCGCGAAGCCCGGCACCGCCAGGCCGACGACCACCGCGGCCAGCGCCAGCGTGACGGCGCTCTCGACCAGCGTCAGCCCGCGCCTGCGGCGCGGTCGTGGAACCCGGATCTCGGCCATGCTCGTCCTCCCGTGCCGGGGCACTCTAGGAAGACGGGGCGCGGCCTGCGCTCCCCTCGTGGCGGGTTCGCGGGGCGCCCGCCGGTGGCGGCCCCCGCGCGGGGGATCAGCGGCTCAGATGTCGCGGATCAGCTGGCTGAACTCGTCGACGTCCTCGAAGCTGCGGTAGACCGACGCAAAACGCACGTAGGCCACCTTGTCCAGCTTCTCGAGCTCGCGCATCACGAGCTCGCCGACGCGTGTGCTCGGCACCTCGCGTGCGCCGCCGGCGACGAGCTGCTCCTGGATGCGCTCGATCGCGGCGTCGATCTTCTCGACGCCGACCGGGCGCTTGCGCAGCGCCAGCAGCATCGACGCGCGCAGCTTCTCGGGGTCGAACTCGACCCGCGCGCCGTCTTTCTTGACGACGGCGGGCATCGCGACCTCGGCGCGTTCGTAGGTTGTGAAGCGCTTCTCGCACTTCAGGCAGCGGCGGCGCCGGCGCACGACGCCGCCCTCGTCGGACTCGCGGGTCTCGACGACCTGAGTCTCGCCGTGGGCGCAGTACGGACAACGCATGCGCCGCCGCTCCCGATCAGCGGTAGACCGGGAAGTCGCGCGTCAGCGCCGCGACCTTCTCGCGCACCGCGGCGATGTTCGCCTCGTCGTGCGGGTTGTCGAGCACGTCGGCGATCAGGTGCGCGGTGCGGCGCACCTCGTCTTCCTTGAAGCCGCGTGTCGTCATCGCCGGCGTGCCCAGGCGGATGCCGCTGGTGACCATCGGCTTCTGCGGGTCGTTCGGGATGCCGTTCTTGTTGCAGGTCATGTGGGCCTTGCCCAGCAGCGCCTCGGCTTCCTTGCCGGTCAGGCCCTTGGGGCGCAGGTCGACGAGCATCACGTGGCTCTCGGTGCCGCCGCTGACGATGCGCAGGCCGCGCGAGATCAGCGTCTCGGCCAGCACCTTGGCGTTGGCCGCCACCTGCTGCTGGTAGGCCTTGAACTCGGGCGCCAGCGCTTCCTTGAAGGCCACGGCCTTGCCGGCGATGACGTGCATCAGCGGGCCGCCCTGGATGCCCGGGAAGATCGCGCTGTTGATCTTCTTGGCGATCGCCTCGTCGTTCATCAGGATGATGCCGCCGCGCGGGCCACGCAGGCTCTTGTGCGTGGTGGACGTGACGACGTCGGCATGCGGCACCGGGTTCGGGTAGACGCCCGCGGCGACGAGGCCGGCGTAGTGCGCCATGTCGACCATGAAGTACGCGCCGATGGCCTTGGCCACCTTGGCGAAACGTTCGAAGTCGATGCGCAGGCTGTAGGCCGAGGCGCCGGCGATGATCAGCTTCGGCTTGTGCTCGTGCGCCAGGCGTTCCATCGCGTCGTAGTCGATGGCTTCGTTGGCGTCGAGGCCGTAGCTGACGACCTTGAACCACTTGCCGCTCATGTTCAGCGGCATGCCGTGCGTCAGGTGGCCGCCTTCGGACAGGCTCATGCCCATGATCGTGTCGCCGGGCTCGAGCAGGCCGAAGAACACGGCCTGGTTGGCCTGCGAGCCCGAGTTGGGCTGCACGTTGGCGAAGTTGGCGCCGAAGAGCTGCTTGACGCGGTCGATCGCGAGCTGCTCGACGACGTCGACGTGTTCGCAGCCGCCGTAGTAGCGCTTGCCGGGGTAGCCCTCGGCGTACTTGTTGGTGAGCTGCGAGCCTTGCGCGGCCATCACCGCGGGGCTGGTGTAGTTCTCCGACGCGATGAGCTCGATGTGCTCTTCCTGGCGGCGGTTCTCGTCCTGGATGGTCGCCCAGATTTCAGGGTCGACGTTGGCGAGCGTGGATTGGGTACGGTCGAACACGGCAGTCCTCTTCGGAGTGAAGGGCCATCGAGCGCCCCGCGGCGGAGCGTCGTCGAGGGCTGCCCAGGCGAACGGCTGACGCCGGCGGTGGGCCGGCCTGCGCTTCCCGGTGGTCAGTCCACCTCGGGGCCGGCAGTTGCGGCCCCTCATCGCCAGTCGCGCAGGACGCGGAGTGTAACGGCAGCGGCCGGGGCCGCCGCCGTGGCGAGGTCAAACGCCGGCGCTCAGGGGCGCAGCATCGCCAGCTGTTCGGCGCGCGGCGGCGCCGGGGGCGCGGCCGGCAGCGGCATCGGCGCGGCGTCGCGCGGCACCGTGATCGGCGCGTTGATCGACACGCGGTTGCCCGCGGCCACGCGCTTGAGGTAGTCCTGCTCGGTCATCACGCGGTCGACGTAGCCGCCGTCGCTATCCAGCAGCGCGGCGCCGACGTAGTGCTTCAGGCCCTGCTGCAGGCCGCCGGCGCGCGTGATGCACTCCTTGAGCACCTGCACGCCGACCCGCAGGTTGCTGATCGGGTCGAACGCGGCGTGGGTGCCGCCGAAAGCCTGGTACTTGTCGTCGTGGATGCGGGTCATCACCTGCATCAGGCCCTGGGCGCCGACCGGGCTCTGCGCGAACGGGTTGAAGCTCGACTCGACGGCCATGATGGCCAGGATCAGCGTCGGGTCCAGGCCGGCGCGCTGGCCGATGGTCCAGGCTTCCTGCACCAGCGCGCTGATCGGCTCCGGCGCCACCTTGTAGCGGCGCGAGATCCAGCTCGCGACGGCGGCCTGCTGGTCGGTCAGGCCGTTCGGGTCGGCTGCGGTCGCACGCGTCACGGCCAGCGGCTCGGACGGCACCAGTTCGGCGTCCGCGATGGCCGCGGCGCGCACTTCATGGCGCGTCTGCAGCCACTCGAAGGCCAGGGTCTCGGCCTGCTGACGCAGGTCCTCCCGGCCAGCCACGAAGACGAGCACCGCCACCACCGCCAGGCCGACCACGGCCAGGGTGTTGTGCCCGATCTCGAGCAGGCCGTGACCGACGTCACGTGCGAATACCGTCAGCGAGCGCCCCGTGGCTTGCTGCGCGCTGCGCAGCACGGCAATGGCTTTCATCGCATCCCTCTTCCAAGCGCCGTCCTCTAGGCCCCAGGGCCGCGGCGCCAAGGGGGCGCTGGGGCGGGGTGACGGCGATAATCGACCGACTACCGCAAGCGACCGACGAACGGGCCGCGCGGAGCGGGACTTCAGCGACCGTCCAGGTGATTACGCTGAGGACGGTACGGGTCTGCCCTGATCCAGATCCAGGGCTTCCGAAATTTTAGGAAGGCTCTCATATCCGGTCAAGAATATGAAAGCCGTCTCTTATATCCATAGAGAATGAACTACCGAGACTTGCGGGACTTCATCACCCAGCTCGAAGCCCGCGGCGAGTTGCGCACCATCACCGATCCGGTGTCCCCGGTGCTCGAGATGACCGCGCTGGGCGACAAGCTGCTGCGTGCCGGCGGGCCGGCCGTGCTGTGCCGCAACCCGACCGGGTTCTCGATCCCGGTGCTGATCAATCTGTTCGGCACCCCCCAACGTGTCGCCCTCGGCATGGGGGCCTCGTCGACCGCCGAGCTGCGCGAGGTCGGCCGGCTGCTGGCCGGTCTCAAGGAGCCCGAGCCGCCCAAGGGCCTGAAGGACGCCGGCAAGCTGCTGTCGATGGCCAAGGCGCTGTGGGACATGAAGCCCGCGCTGCAGCGCAGCGCGCCCTGCCAGGAGGTGGTGCTCGAAGGCCCGGACGTCGACCTCGGCCGCCTGCCGATCCAGACCTGCTGGCCCGGCGACGCCGGCCCGCTGCTGACCTGGGGCCTCGTCGTCACGCGCGGCCCGCAGGCCGTGGCCAACCCGCGCCAGCGCCAGAACCTGGGCATCTACCGTCAGCAGTTGATCGGCCGCAACCAGCTGATCATGCGCTGGCTGGCGCACCGCGGCGGCGCGCTGGACTTCCGCGAGTTCGCGCTCGCCAACCCCGGCAAGCCCTTCCCGATCGCGGTGGCACTCGGCGCCGACCCGGCGACCATCCTCGGCGCCGTGACGCCGGTGCCCGACAGCCTGTCCGAATACCAGTTCGCCGGCCTGCTGCGCGGCAGCCGCACCGAGCTCGTCGAATCCGGCGTCGGCGAAGGCCGCGCGCTGCAGGTGCCGGCCAGCGCCGAGATCGTGCTCGAAGGTCACATCCCGCCGGCGCCGGCCGGCTTCAGCGGCGAGTCCGACCGCGGCGTCAAGCTGTGCGAGCGCGGCGGCTACCTGCATGCGCTGGAAGGCCCGTTCGGCGACCACACCGGCTACTACAACGAGCAGGACTGGTTCCCGGTGTTCCAGGTCGACCGCATCACGCACCGCCGCGACCCGATCTACCACTCCACCTACACCGGCAAGCCGCCCGACGAGCCGGCGGTGCTGGGCGTGGCGCTGAACGAGGTCTTCGTGCCGATCCTGCAGAAGCAGTTTCCGGAGATCGTCGACTTCTACCTGCCGCCCGAGGGCTGCAGCTATCGCATGGCGGTGATCTCGATCCGCAAGGCCTACCCCGGCCACGCCAAGCGCGTGATGTTCGGGCTGTGGAGCTTCCTGCGCCAGTTCATGTACACCAAGTTCATCGTCGTCACCGACGAGGACGTGAACATCCGCGAGTGGCGCGAAGTCATCTGGGCGATCACCACGCGCATGGACCCGGTGCGCGACACGACGCTGGTCTCCGAGACGCCGATCGACTACCTGGATTTCGCGTCGCCGGTCAGCGGCCTGGGCGGCAAGATGGGCCTGGACGCGACCAACAAGTGGCCCGGCGAGACCAGGCGCGAGTGGGGCCGGACGATCACGATGGACGCCGCCGTCGAGCAGCGTGTGCAGTCGCTCGCAGAACGTTTGATCTCGGCCTCTTGACCTGCGCCGGCGACGCAAAACGCCTTGAAACCGCGTGCCGCGTCGCCTAACTTGGAGAGGCCTGACAGCAGGCATCTAGGAAGACGGCGCAATTCCTGCGCGTCGGGAGCCCCGGACCACTTTCCTCTGGAGCTCCATCGGTGACGAGAGGTCACCCGCCCCCTCCGGTCCCCTGGGCTGGAGGGGGTTTCGTTTTGTGGGGCTTGTTTTGCGCCTGCGCAGGCCCGGAGCTTGCTCGATCCCGTGTGTGAACCTCCCGCGCGCCGCCACGGTGCGAGCGGTGTTCTCCCGGTGCCCGGCCTCGGTGCGCCGGGTTGCGGCGTCTTCCGTGTGAATTTCCACGCCTGACGTTGGCATCTCTGTGGACAACTCGTGCGCGGCGTCGCCAGGTGCTTGATTCACCGGGCTTTTCATCGGATTGCCACAATTTGTGGCAGCGCCCGGCGGCTGCCGGCGCGGTGCACCGGCCCCGTGCGGGCGGCCGGTTCAGGCCCCGATGAAGTGCCGCCGGTAGCGTGCCGGCAGGTCCGTCAGGCGCAGCATCACCGGCAGGTCGGCGGTGTTGAAGTCGGGGTCCCAGGCCGGTGCGCCGAGCACGCGTGCACCGCAGCGCAGATAACCCTTGAGCAGCGGCGGCGCGTCGACCGGCAGGTCCTGGCGCAGTTCGTCGACCGGCAGCGCCAGTCGCGGCGTCACGCGCCATTCGGGCGCGGCCAGGTGCGTGGCTTCCAGGCGCCGCCACAGGCTGGCGGCGGCGTGGCCGCCGTCGCGCATGCCGACGCTGGCGCAGCCGACCATGGTCTCCAGCCCGTTGCGCACCATGAAGGCGGCGAGCGCGCCCCACAGCGCCATCACGACGCCGCCGGAGCGCCAGTCCGGGTGCACGCAGGAGCGGCCGAGCTCGACCATCGTCGCGCGCAGCGGCTCCAGGGCGCGGAGATCGAACTCGTTGTCGCTGTACAGCCCGCCGGCACGCGCGGCGGCTGCCGGCGTCATCACGCGGTAGGTGCCGACGACGGCGCCGGGCTCGCCAGCGTCGCCCGGCGCGCGCACCAGCAGGTGTTCGCAGAACGCGTCGTAGCGGTCGACGTCCAGCCCCGCGGGCGTGCCGGGCGGCACCTCCAGCCGGGCGCCCATCTCGCCGGCGAAGACCTCGTGGCGCAGACGCTGGGCCTCGCGCACCTCGTCCTCGTCGCGCGCCCAGGCGACGACGAGCGCGGCCTCGGCGGTGGGTGCCGCCGGCAGCGGGGCGCGGGGGCTGAGGGCGCCGGCGCGGTCCTCGATCGGGGCGGCGGCGAGCGGCGGGGTCAGGATCGTGTCGGGCATGGACGGCCATCGTCACGGCCGGGGGTGACGCCCGGGTGAAGCGTCGATGACGAAGCCGTGGCGGTGCGCGCCGCGTGCCGGCGGGCATGACCGGGCGCAAACGCCGCCTTGATGCCGGCGCGGCGTCATCGCACGATCACGGCGGCCGCCTGCAATGCCGGGCGTCGTGCCGCGGGCACGAACGCCACAGGACACCCATGACGACCTCCAACGACAACCGCTCCCGCCCGGCGCCGTCGCGCCGCCGTTTCCTGCAGACCAGCGCCGGCCTGGCCTCGGTCATCACGCTGCCGTCCTGGCTGGCCGGCTGCGGCGGTGGTGACGACGACCGCCCGCTGCGCCTGGCCGTGCTCAGCGACGTGCACCTCTACGACAGCACGGCGCTGGGCACCAGCAGCGAGCTCGACGCCTACCTGCTGCAGGACCGCAAGATGATCCGGGAGAGCGTCGAGATCCTCGACGCCGCGCTGGCCGCGATCGTGGCCGACAAGCCCGACGCGCTGCTGATCTCCGGCGACCTGACCAAGGACGGTGAACGTGTCAACCACGAGCTGCTCGCCTCCAGGCTGCAGGCGCTGCGGGCGCGCGGCATCCGGGCCTACGTGATCCCCGGCAACCACGACGTCGCCAACCCCGACGCGAAGGACTTCCGCAGCGTGCCGGCGACCGCCGCCGAGACCGTCGACGCCGCCGCGTTCGCGACGATCTACGCCCGCTGCGGCTACGGCGACACGATCTCGCGCGACCCGGCGTCGCTGAGCTATGTCGCCGAGCTGGGCACCGGCGTCTGGCTCTTCGCCATCGACTCCTGCCGTTACGCCGAGAGCGCCCATCCGAGCGCGCCGATCACCGCCGGCCGCGTGCGCGCCCAGACGCTCGCCTGGCTGCAGCACTGGCTGGGCGTCGCGCGCCAGCGCGGCATCGCCGCCATCGGCACCATGCACCACGGCCTGATCGAGCACTTCCCCGGCCAGTCGAGCTTCTTCCCCGAGTACCTGGTCGAGGACCGCGAGGCCCTGGCCGCGGCCTTCGCCGCGGCGGGCCTGACGGTGGTCTTCACCGGCCACTACCACGCCCAGGACATCGTGCGCGCCAGCTACGGCGGTGTCATGGTGCACGACATCGAGACCGGCTCGACGGTCACCGCGCCCAGCCCCTACCGCCTGGTGACGATCGACCGCGGCGCCGGCACGCTGGCCATCACCAGCAGCACGGTCAAGGCGACGGCCGGCCACCCCAGCGACTTCGTCGCCTGGTCGCAGGACTATCTGGAGACCGGGCTGGAGACGCTGGTGGCCGGGCTGCTGGGCTCGGCGCCGTACTCGCTGCCGGCCCAGACCGTCGCGATGCTGGTGCCGCTGATCGTGCCGGCGATGGTCGCGCACTACGCCGGCGACGAGCAGCTCGACGACGCCAACGTGCTGGCCACGCTGCAGGCCATGGCGCAGAGCGCCGACCCGATGACGGCGATGCTCGGCGGCTTCGTGCTCGGCCTGTGGAACGACCCGCAGCCGGGCGACAACACGCTGTCGATCACGCTCTGAACACCGCCGGCCGGATGTCCCCGGCCGACGTTGGCATCCCTGTGGACAAACCGTGGGGCCGGCGCGCAAGTGCGCGCCAGGCCACGAGTTTTTTTGGATTGCCTGGTTTTTGAGCACGGCCGCCGGTGCTGGGCGGCGGCTCGGCGGCTCCGTATCATCGCGGCGCGCCGCCTGGGCGTGCCCGTCTCCGCTGCCGATGTCCTGCTCCGAAACCCGTCCCGATTCCGCCTGCGCCGGCCTGCCGCCGGCCCTGGCCGCGGTGCTTGCCGCGGGCATCCCGCTGACGCAACCGGGCCTGGCCTCGCGCTGCGTGCTGCTGGACGCCGGGGCGCTGGGCACGGCCGACTGGTCGGCGCTGGCCGAACCGGGGCAGACGCGCGTCTTCGCCGACGGCGGCCCGCAGGCGGTGCGCATCGCCGCCGAGCTGCAACGCCACGGCCTGGCGGCGGACACCCCGGCGGCGCGTCTCGACGGCGAGACCGTCGTCGCCACCGGCCTGGCGGCGCTGCCGGCTGGCGCCGGCACGCTGGTGGTCGGCGAGACGGTGCGGCTTTCTCCCCGCTACGAGGCGGCTTCGGCCGCCGCCGCGCCGGCCGCGCCCGGCGGCGAACACTACGGCCCGGCCGACGCGCGCCGCCTGCAGCGCCTGCTGGCCGGGCGGCGCGACATGCGCCACTTCCGCCGCGGCGAACGCATCGCGCCCGAGACGTTGCAGCGCCTGCTGCAGGCGGCGCACCACGCGCCGTCGGTGGGCATGATGCAGCCCTGGCGCTACCTGCGCATCAGCGACCCGGCGCGCCGCGAAGCGATCGCCGCGCTGGTCGCCCGCGAACGCGACGCCACCGCCAGCGCGATGGGCGAACGTGCCGCCGAGTTCCTGCGGCTGAAGGTCGAAGGCATCCGCGAATGCGCCGAGCTGCTGGTCGCGGCGCTGCCGCCCGACGACGGCACGGTCTTCGGCCGGCGCACGATGCCGCGCGAGATGGTCGTCTGCTCGCTGGCCTGCTCGATCCAGAACCTCTGGCTGGCCGCGCGCGTCGAGAACCTGGGCCTGGGCTGGGTGTCGATGTTCGAGCCGCAGCCGCTGGCCGAGCTGCTGGCGATGCCGGCCGGCGCGATGCCGCTGGCCATCCTCTGCCTCGGGCCGGTCGAGGCCTTCTACCCGGCGCCGATGCTGGAGATCGAAGGCTGGCGCTCGCGCCGCCCGTGGCAGGACGCGGTCTACGAGAACGCCTGGGGCGAACCCGCCAGCCCGAACTCGGCGGCCAGCAAGGCGTAGGAGTGCCGGCGCACGGCTTCGTCGTAGGTCCAGGTGTTGACGACGACGTGGTCCAGCGCCAGCCGCGAGGCCAGCGCGCGCAGCCGCGCACCGACCTCGGCGGCGCTGCCGACCAGCGCCTGCTCGCGCGCGCCGGCCAGCAGCGCCAGCTCGTCGGGTTCGAAGCCGGCCAGCGCCACCTGCTCGGGCGACTGCAGCGGCGCGATGCGGCCGCGGCGGCGGTCCAGCCACCAGCGTTCGCGCGGCAGCGCCTGCCGGCGCGCGGTCTCGCCGTCGTCGGCGGCCAGCGCCCAGACGCAGATCGTGGCCTCGGGCTGGGGGTGGCGTTCGCTCGGCTGGTACAGGCCGCGGTAGAGGTCCAGCGCCGCCTCGACGCCCTGGCCGTCGGAGAAGAAATAGGCGAAGGCGTAGGGCAGGCCGAGCTGGGCCGCGAGCTGCGCGCCGTAGGTCGAGCTGCCGAGGATCCAGACCTCGGGCGTGCGTTCGGCGCCGGAACCCGCCGGTGCCCGCGGATGCGCGACGATGCCGCGGTGGCGCGCGCCGCCCACCCAGGCCTGCAGCTCGGCCACCTGCTGCGGGAAGCCCTCGGCGGCCAGTGCCGCGTTCGGGTTCAGCGCCGTCGCGGTGCGCATGTCGCCGCCCGGCGCGCGGCCGACGCCGAGGTCGATGCGGCCCGGCGCCAGCGCGTCGAGCACGCGGAACTGCTCGGCCACCTTCAGCGCCGCGTAGTGCGGCAGCATGACGCCGGCGCTGCCCAGGCGGATGCGGCGCGTGCGTGCCGCGGCGGCGGCCAGCAGCAGCTCGGGCGCGGTGCCGACCAGCGCGTCCATGTTGTGGTGCTCGCTGACCCAGAAGCGTTCGTAGCCCAGGGTCTCGGCGAGCTCGGCCAGCGCGACGCCGGCGCGGATCGCTTCGTCCTCGCCGCGGCCGGCGACCGCCGGCGACTGGTCCAGCACCGACAGGCGCATCACACGAGGGCGGCGGCGCGGCGCACGAGGTCGGCGGCCTTCTCGCCGATCATGAGGGTCGGGGCGTTGGTGTTTCCGGAGACGATGCTGGGCATGATCGACGCGTCGGCCACCCGCAGGCCCTGGATCCCCTTGACCCGGAGCTCGGCGTCGACGACGTCGCCCCGGCCCGGCCCCATGCGGCAGCTGCCGACCGGGTGGTAGATCGTGTCGGCGTGCTGGCGCACCCAGTGCTCCAGCGCGGTGTCGTCCAGCCCCGAGGCCGAGGGCCGGCCGCCACCGGCCAGCGCCGGCTGCGCGAGGATGCGCTGCGTCAGCCGCACGCCGTCCATCAGCCGGCGCAGGTCGTCGGGGTGGTCCAGGAAGCCCGGGTCGATGCGCGGCGGCGCCAGCGGGTCGGCGGCCCTCAGCGTCACGCGGCCGCGGCTCTGGGGCCGCAGCACGCAGACGTGGGCCGACCAGCCGTGGCCCCAGACCGTGCTCCGGCCGTGGTCGACCAGCTTGCCGATGACGAAGTGCAGCTGCACGTCGGGCCGCATCTCGTCGGCGCGCGTGCGCAGGAAGGCGCCGGACTCGGCGAAATTGGTCGTCAGCAGGCCGCGGCGCCGCGAGCGCCACTGCTGCACGCCGGCCAGCACGCGCAGCGCGCCGCCCGCCGACACGCCCACCGTCTCCTTGGCGCCCGGTGCGTCGACCAGCAGCACGACGTCGGGGTGGTCGTGCAGGTGGCGGCCGACGCCCGGCAGATCGTGCACGACCGGCACGCCCAGCGCCTGCAGCTCGGCGCCCGGGCCGATGCCCGACAGCAGCAGCAGCTGCGGCGACTGCAGCGCGCCGGCCGACAGGATGACCTCGCGCCGCGCCGCCAGCACGCGCCGCGTGCCGCCCTGCAGCAGCTCGACGCCGGTGGCGCGGCAGCCTTCGAGCACCACCTTCAGCACTTGCGCGCCGGTGACGACGTCCAGGTTGGGCCGATCGAGCGCCGGCGTCAGGTAGGCCTTGGCGGCGCTGAAACGTTCGCCGCCGCGGTGCGTCACCTGGTACATGCCGACGCCTTCCTGGTGTTCGCCGTTGAAGTCGCGGTTCTCGGCGAAACCCGCCTGGCGGCCGGCCTCGATGAAGCGCCGCGACCAGGGGTTGGGCTCGGGCAGGTCCATCACGTTCAGCGGGCCGGCGGCGCCGTGCCAGGCGTCGGCGCCGCGTTCGTTGTGCTCGGACCTCTTGAAGTACGGCAGCACGTCGGCCCAGCCCCAGCCCGGGTTGCCGGCGGCGGCCCAGGCGTCGTAGTCCTCGCGCTGGCCGCGGATGTAGATCATCGCGTTGATGGAACTGGAGCCGCCGAGCACCTTGCCGCGCGGCTGGTAGCCGGCGCGCCCGTCCAGCCCGGACTGGGCGACGGTCTCGAAGGCCCAGTTGGCCTGGCCGGTGCGGGCCATCAGCGCGATGCCAGCGGGGCAGTGGATCAGCGCGCTGCGGTCGGCCTCGCCGGCTTCGAGCAGCGCGACGCGCACGTCGGGGTCCTCGGACAGGCGCGCGGCGAGCACGCAGCCCGCCGACCCTCCCCCGACGATCAGGTAGTCGTACACGCTGGTCTCCGGTGCTCGTGGTTGTCGGACGATCTTAGCCAGCCCGGCTGGAGAGATCGCTCCAGAGCCGCCCGGGGCTGTCACCCCCGCGTCCTCGGCGGCCGCCGCCTGCACCGGACACGCGGCTTGCCGATAATCGCCCCCCGCGGCCGACCCGGCCGCCCACCGCCGCCGGCCGCCCGCGCCGCCGCGGCCGCGCCCATCAGGCGCCTTGGAGACCCGCCGTGTTCCAGCGTTTCGAACGGCTGGTGCATCCCTACCCGGATGCGCTGCCGCCCACGCCGCCGAAGACCTTCGTCGCCTTCCTCTGGGAATGCTCGCGCGGCATGCGCGGGCTGCTGCTCGCGCTGACGCTGCTGACCGCCGGCATCGGCGCCTTCGAGGCGCTGCTGTTCAGCATGATGGCCCACGTCATCGACGTGCTGGCCCAGGTCGAGCCGGCCCGGCTGTGGGAGCAGGAAGGCCGCACGCTGCTGCTGCTGGGCGGCGTGCTGCTGGGCAGCATCGTGCTCGCCGGCGTGCAGGCGCTGGTCAAGTACCAGTCGCTGTTCGGCAACTTCCCGATGCGGCTGCGCTGGAACTTCCACCGCCAGCTGCTCGAGCAGAGCATGGGCTTCTACCAGGACGAGTTCGCCGGCCGCATCGCCACCAAGGTGATGCAGACCGCGCTGGCGGTGCGCGACACCTGGCTGATCCTGGCCGACATCCTGGTCTACGTGCTGATCTATTTCGTCACGCTGGTCGGCATCGTCGGCGGCTTCGACCTGTGGCTGGTGCTGCCGTTCGCCGGCTGGCTGGCCTGCTACATCGGCTGCCTGGTGTTCTTCGTGCCGCGGCTGGGCAAGGTCGGCCAGGCCCAGGCCGACGCGCGCTCGCTGATGACCGGGCGCATCACCGATGCCTACACCAACATTGCCACCGTCAAGCTGTTCTCGCACTCGCAGCGCGAGGCGCGTTACGCACGCAGCGCGATGCAGGAGTTCATGGGCACGGTGCACGGCCAGATGCGGCTGGTCAGCGGCTTCGAGATCGCCAACCAGGCGCTGAGCGTCGGCCTGATCGCGTCGACCGCCGGCGCCTGCCTGTGGCTGTGGACGCAGGGCCAGGTGGGTGTCGGCGCGGTCGCCGCGGCCACCGCGATGGCCTTCCGGCTGAACGGCATCTCGCACTGGGTGATGTGGGAGATGGCCTCGCTGTTCGAGCACATCGGCACGGTGCACGACGGCATCGGCACGCTGTCCAAGGCGCGCAGCGTGCTCGACAAGCCCGAGGCCAAACCGCTGGAGGTCTCGCGCGGCGAGATCCGCTTCGAGGCCGTGCGCTTCTCGTACGACGCACGCAAGCCGGTGCTCGACGACCTCGACCTCGTCATCCGTCCGGGCGAGAAGATCGGCTTGGTCGGCCGCTCCGGCGCCGGCAAGAGCACGGTGGTGAACCTGCTGCTGCGGCTGTACGACATCGACTCGGGCCGCATCCTGATCGACGGCCAGGACATCGCCGGCGTCACCCAGACCAGCCTGCGCGCGGCGATCGGCATGGTCACGCAGGACACCTCGCTGCTGCACCGCTCGGTGCGCGACAACATCCTCTACGGCCGGCCCGACGCCGGCGACGAGGACATGCGCCGCGCCGCCGAACGTGCCGCGGCCGCCGACTTCATCGCCGGCCTGGCCGACGCCAAGGGCCGCCAGGGTTACGACGCCCACGTCGGCGAACGCGGCGTCAAGCTCTCCGGCGGCCAGCGCCAGCGCATCGCGATCGCCCGCGTGATGCTGAAGGACGCGCCGATCCTGCTGCTCGACGAAGCCACCAGCGCGCTGGACAGCGAGGTCGAGGCCGCGATCCAGGACAGCCTGTACAAGCTGATGGAAGGCAAGACGGTGGTCGCGATCGCGCACCGGCTGTCGACGATCGCGGCGATGGACCGGCTGGTGGTGATGGACCGCGGCCGCATCGTCGAGGTCGGCGACCACCGCAGCCTGCTGGCCGCCGGCGGCCTGTACGCGCGGCTGTGGGCGCACCAGAGCGGCGGTTTCCTCGGCGAGGACGACGCCGACGAGGCGGTGGCCACGGCGGGCTGATCCGCCTGGGCCGTGGGCGGCGCCGCCTCAGCGCGGCGGCGGCTCCGGCATCGGCCGGGTCGGCGCGAAACCGTGTTCGTCGGGCGTCAGCGACATCGGCTGGGTCTCGGCCCAGCCGGCGTCGGCGCTGCGGGGGCGGTCCTGCGGCGCCAGCGCACGCTCCAGCGCGGCGCGGCGTTCGGTCTGGTCGTTGACGGCCGGCGGCGCGGCGTGCAGCCGGCGCTTGAGGTCGCGCGTCTCGGCCTCGGCCTCGAAACGCGAGTGCTGGGCGTCGGCCAGCAGCCGGCGCAGCTGGGCGACACGGCGGCGGTGCCACAGCGCCGCGGCAAGGCTGAACACGGTGAACACGAGGGCGGCAGCGAGCAACGGGGGCCAGTAAGCGTCCATCGAGCGCGTATCGACGCGGCCGCGCGGCGACTTGAGCATTCGCGCAAATCGCCATCCCGCCGCGAGACGAAAGCCACGCCGGGCGCCCGCGCCGGCCCTGCCGCCACCCGGGCGACCCCGGCGCGGCGACAATCGCCGGTTCGCCCCGTTGTCCCCACCCGAGAGCACGCCGTGTCCCACGCCCTCACTCCGCCGCGCCCGGCGCGCGCCCTCACCGGCTACAAGCCGTTCTGGGCCAAGCGTTTCGGCCCCGCGCCCTTCCTGCCGACCACGCGGCGGGAGATGGAGGCGCTCGGCTGGGACTCCTGCGACATCGTCATCGTCACCGGCGACGCCTACGTCGACCACCCGAGCTTCGGCATGGCCGTCATCGGCCGCGTGCTGGAGGCTCAGGGTTTCCGCGTCGGCATCATCCCGCAGCCCGAGTGGAACGCCGTCGAGTCCTTCCAGGTGCTGGGGCGCCCGAACCTGTTCTTCGGCATCGCCGCCGGGAACATGGATTCGATGATCAACCACTACACGGCCGACCGCCGCATCCGCAGCGACGACGCCTACACGGCGGGTGCGGCCGCCGGCAAGCGCCCCGACCGCGCGACGCTGGTCTACACCCAGCGCTGCCAGCAGGCCTACAAGGACGTGCCGGTGGTCATCGGCGGCATCGAGGCCAGCCTGCGGCGCGTCGCCCACTACGACTACTGGCAGGACAAGGTGCGGCGCTCGATCCTCGCCGACAGCAAGGCCGACCTGCTGGTCTACGGCAACGCCGAACGCGCCATCGTCGAGATCGCCCACCGCCTGGCGCGGCGCGAGCCCGTCGAGACGATGACCGACATCCGCGGCACCGCCTTCCTGGTGCGCAGCGGCTTCGCGCCGCAGGGCTTCATCGAGATCGACTCCAGCGAGGTCGACCTGCCGGGCCGCGTCGACGCGCTGCCCAACCCCTACGAGCCGCCCGACCACGCCGGCGGCAACGCGCTGGAAGGCCCCGCGGCCGCCGACCCGACCGTCATCGACGCCGAGCCGGCTGCACCGGCTGCGGCCGCGGCGGCTGTTGCCGAGCAGCCGATCACGATCGTGCCGCGCCGCGCCGCGCGCCCGGCGCCGCCGCCGCGCGACCGCACGGTGATCCGCATGCCGTCGTACGAGCAGGTCCGCGCCGACCCGGTGCTCTACGCCCATGCCAGCCGCGTGCTGCACCTGGAGACCAACCCCGGCAACGCGCGGGCGCTGGTGCAGCGCCACGGCGAGCGCGACGTGTGGATCAACCCGCCGCCGCTGCCGCTGAACATGCCGGAGATGGACCACGTCTTCGACCTGCCGTACGCGCGCAGCCCGCACCCGCGCTACGCCGACGAGTTCGGCCGCCACGACGGCGCGACGAAGATCCCGGCCTGGGAGATGATCCGCTTCAGCGTGAACATCATGCGCGGCTGCTTCGGCGGCTGCACCTTCTGCTCGATCACCGAGCACGAGGGCCGCATCATCCAGAGCCGCAGCGCCGACAGCATCGTGCGCGAGGTCGAGCAGATGCGCACGATGCCGGGCTTCACCGGCGTCGTCAGCGACCTGGGCGGGCCGACGGCCAACATGTACCGCCTGGGCTGCAAGAGCCCCGAGATCGAGGCCGCCTGCCGCAAGCCGAGCTGCGTCTACCCCGACATCTGCCAGAACCTGCGCACCGACCACGGCCCGCTGGTGAAGATCTACCGCCGCGTGCGTGCGCTGCCGGGCGTCAAGAAGGTGCTGATCGGCTCGGGCCTGCGCTACGACCTGGCGGTGAGGAGCCTGGAGTACACGCGCGAGCTGGTGTCGCACCACGTCGGCGGCTATCTGAAGATCGCGCCCGAGCACACCGAGCGCGGGCCGCTGTCCAAGATGATGAAGCCGGGCATCGGCAGCTACGACCGCTTCAAGCAGCTGTTCGACCAGTTCAGCGCCGAGGCGGGCAAGAAGCAGTACCTGATCCCGTACTTCATCGCCGCGCACCCGGGCACCACCGACGAGGACATGATGAACCTCGCGCTGTGGCTCAAGCAGAACGGCTTCAAGGCCGACCAGGTGCAGACCTTCTACCCCAGCCCGATGGCCACCGCGACGGCGATGTACCACTCGGGGCTGAACCCGCTGAAGGGCGTGCACCGCGACGAACGCGGCGAACGTGTGGACGTGGTGCGCGGCGAACGCCGCCGCCGGCTGCACAAGGCCTTCTTGCGCTGGCACGACCCGAACAACTGGCCGCTGCTGCGCGAGGCGCTGAAGGAAATGGGCCGTGCCGACCTGATCGGCAACGGCAAGCACCACCTGATCCCGACCTACCAACCGGCCACCGACGGCAGCTACCAGAGCGCTCGGCGCAAGAACAGCACGCCGTCCAAGGGCACGGTGCTGACCCAGCACACGGGGCTGCCGCCGCGGGCGGGGTTGCCGTGTGGGCGGGGGGCATCCGCTGGCGCGGCGGGTGGCGGGGCTGCGCGGGGCGCGGCACCGGGGCGGGGGGCTGGTGGCAAGCCGGCGTCGTCGTCGGCATCGGCTTCGGCCGGATCAGCGCGTGTGCGGCCGGCGGTGGGCGGCGGTGGAAAGCCGGGCTCGGTGGCGAAGGGGCGCAAGCGCTGAGCTTGAGGCGCGCTTGCCGCCGCGTTGGCGGGGACGGCTACCGCGGTCGGCACCGCTGCTGAGACGGCGTCGGCGTCGTCGTCAGTCGACGCTCCATTCTTGTTGGCTGGTTGAGCCGGACGTCGTCCGGCCGGGTGCGCCACCGCCTGCGCGTGCCGCGGCCACCGGGTGGCCGGTTCCGTTCATGTCCCCCGGCCCGGCTGCGCCGGGCCTCCTCCTTTACTTCACTCCACCGGCCACCCGGCGTCCGCGGCAGGGCGGTGCCGGGCTGTGCGCGTTTTCGTGCCGGCATCCCCCCGAAAGTGGGTGGCGGGCTTGGAGAGGGGCGGTGGGGCGGCTCAGAATTATCTGTAACTGACGCCGCTTTTGGCGTCATTTTTACTCCTGCGCCGCGGGTCGCTCGGCGACGGATATCTCAAGCGCGACAAGAACTTGAGCCTCCGTTCGGGGTGCCTGTTACGCGAGCGCTGGATGTGTTATGCGGCGTTCAGGTGCTGCATATAACGAGTTGGGCATCAGGAATGCAGCACCCTGCGCACTTTGACGACGGACGACCGTCTTTTGACCACGCGTTCGCCCGAGAGCTCATTGGCAAGTACGTCCTGGTGGGGATCACTGTCCAGAACAAGCGTGGCGAGTTCAAGCGCCGCGAACAGTTTCATGGGAAGGTCGTCTCGGCGGATGAAAGTTCAGGGATCGTTCTGTCTCTCTTGGGTGTGCGCGCCGGCGGGTTCAAGACGCTCCCTCCGATGACTGAGGTTTTCGAGCCCGCACCGCGTGGAACTTACTCGCTAAAGGACAGCGATGAGGACGTGGTGGACCCCGACTTCCTTTGCACCTGGAGGCTGACGCAGCCTGATGCCTAACAAAACGGTCGACTCGGACACCAAACGGCAAGGCGCCGCGAGACGCCGTTGGAAAGTTTGTACCTCGCGGCGCCTTGCCGTTTGGTGCCGGTCACCTTTACGTTAGTCATCACGGGAGATACTGTTGTTCGTCACTGATCATCTAGCCCACTGCACGACTCGCGTGGCATGCACCTTTCCTGGAGGGGCTGAAGGGACTGGCACGGCATTCGTGATGAATCTTTGTGTCGAAGGTTCCAATGCCATTCCGGTACTGGTTACGAATCGTCATGTCGTCAAAGGGGCGGTTACTGGCCGGTTCTGGTTTACGCTGAGAAAGCCGAATGCCAACGAGCCTGATTACGGCAAGCATCACAATTTTGAGTTAGATAACTTTTCGCAGCGTTGGCTGTATCACAAGACGCTTGACTTGGCGGTCATGCCGCTTCAGCCGTTTATTCAGCAAGGCCAGAATCTCGGGTACTCATACTTCTTCTCCCCACTTACTCCAGATTTGCTTCCCAGTCCGGAAGAGTTGGCTGATTTGCCGGCGCTCCTTGATATCGTGCTGGTCGGGTATCCCAACGGAATCTGGGACGAAAAGAATAATCAGCCAATTATTCGCAAAGGTATAACAGCAACCCACCCTGAGTTGGACTACAACGGAAGACCCGAGTTCGTAATTGATGCGGCCTGCTTCAATGGCTCAAGCGGATCACCAGTTTTTCTGTTGGAATTGGGGCGCACTGTTAGTCGTGCTTCTGGTATGACAATTGGAAATTCTCGGGTGAAGCTGCTTGGTATCCTTTATGCGGGTCCAATGCATTTTGCAACTGGGGAAGTTCGCGCAGTGGAAATTGGCCAAAAGACTATTGCGGTGACTGGTGTGCCGAATAACTTGGGGTACGTAATATCATCGCGGGCTGTCAAGGACTTTGAGCCTGTACTCAATTTCCTAAACAAAAATGGCCGCCTCCCAGCGCGTAACGAAGCATGCCCATGCGCTAGTACGAAGCGCTACAAGGAATGCTGTGGGGTAACGTCGTAGTCGTGCTGGCTAACCGGTCGCTGGACCCGACGCCCCTCGCAAGCCTCGGCGCGCGGGTCAGCTTCAACGTTGGAAATAACTAAGGAGGTCAATTCATGGCGCGAGTTAATTCAAAAAAGCGCGAAGCAATCCTAGAAGACGCAGAGGCTGGGCCTCAGGAAAGCGCATCGGATGCACCCCCAGAGACTCCGCCCAGCGAAGCGACTGGAGATCTATCAGATTTTGGTGAGCTCTTCAAACTTGTGCGAAACGCAAAGGACGAAGACATAAAGGTTGCCGTCGCAACCCACCTCAATAAGCTTGCAGAGAAGCACGGACTAGGAAAATATAGGGTGCTGTATCTGTTTGATCCAGAAACATCAATCAACAGCTACCACTCAAACAAAATTTATGAGGCGGCATCAAGTGATGCACAGGGTCTCGATATTCTTCTTGTGGTTCAAAGCAGTGGTGGTCGCATCGAGCCAGCATACCTAATCAGCAAGACGTGCAAGAAACTTGCTAAGGATCGGTTCATTGTCGTCGTGCCGCGTCGCGCTAAATCTGCGGCGACGCTTTTGGCCCTAGGAGCAGACGAAATCCACATGGGCTTAATGAGTGAACTTGGTCCGATTGATCCACAAATCAATGGCTACCCAGCCCTCGGCTTAACAAATGCGCTCAACAAAGTTGCCGAACTATCTGCCAAGTTCCCCAAGTCCGCCGACATGTGGTCAAAATACCTGGGTGCAAAGTTGGATTTGAATGACCTGGGTTATTTTGATCGCGTAAGCGAATCTGCTGCTCAATACGCTGAACGCCTTATGCAAGGAAAATCATTGCCGGAGGGGCAAACAGCATCAAAACTGGCGAGCCACTTTGTAAATCACTATAAAGATCACAGCTTCGTCATTGACTACGACGAAAGCGTTGGACTCTTGGGTGAAGGTGTGGTCAAAGCGGATTCCCCGGAATATGCTTTCGGCAACGAGGTGTATAGCTTCCTCAACAAGTTTGAAATGATGCTATCCATTCTTAAGAAGAAGGAATTCGCCATAATTGGTTCAGCTTCAGGCCTCAACATGCGTGACGAAGAGCGCAAGTGATTTCTAACTGTCGGTTCAACGCGGACGCCAACACCGGCCAAGGCTTCGCCATTTTCATGGCCAGTGTTGGTGCCCTCCGCGCTTCGCGCTCCGGCGCCGGTTAACGGGCTACAATGGCATCCCCACCTGTCAAGCAAAACGAATCCTTGATGAATCGATAATCGATTCATCAAGGCACTTCGACGGTGTGCTGCCATTGCATCGCCTTACGGCAAGAGAACCAAGGTGCGGACTGCAAAACTACAACCGGCTTTTGATGCAGCGTTCGATGCTGCGGGCCCTGATGAAAGACGCGCGCGGGGGCCGAGTGCGGACGCAGCGCGGCCGGTGGCCGGCCTGCGCCACACGAGGGGCCGGGCCACTGGCCCGGCGCGGCCTGCAAGGCCCATTCGTTCGCCGCGGTCGCCATCACTGGCGCCGCCTGGAGTTAAACGAGCACTCCCCGCGCAGGTCCAACCTTGATCCATCAACGCAGGCGTCACGCGGTGGCAGAAACGGATTCGAGGTCGCCTTTCTCCGATGAGGTTGGCGGTTGGCTTGGGCGGCGTGGCTCGTGTTCAGGCCATGGGCTTGAACGCTTCGCCCTTGGCGAGCATCGCCCAGGCCATGCGCACGTTCTTGGCGGCGATGGCGACCACGGCCTTCCAGTTGCCGCGGCGCTCGGCCAGCGCGGTGGCCCAGCGGCTCAGCCGGTCGTGTTTGTTTGCCGCGGCGGCCAGCACGGCACGCGCTCCCATGATGAACAGCGTGCGCAGGTAGGCGTCGCCGGCCTTGGTGATGCGTCCGAGCCGGTTCTTGCCGCCCGAGCTGTACTGGCCGGGCGCCAAGCCCATCCAGGCGGCGAGCTGGCGACCGTTGGCGAAGTCGTGGCCGTAGCCGATGCTCGCCAGCAGCGCGCTGGCGGTGGTCGGGCCGATGCCGGGCATGACCATGAGAGCGCGGGCGCGGTCGTCGGCCTGGGCCATCAGACGAATGTGCTCGTCGTAAGCCGCCACGCGCTCGTCCAGGCGCTGCAGTTCGGCCAGCAGGTCGCGGCACACGGTCTGCACCCAGCCGGGCACGGTGTCGAGCTGCTCGCCGGCGCGGCTGCGCACCGTGGCGGCTTTGAGCGGCAGCACGAGGCCGAACTCGCTGAGCACGCCGCGCAGGCGGTTGATGACTGCCGTGCGCGCGCTCACCCAGCCTTGGCGCGCGGTGTGCACCGCCAGGCGCGACTGCGCCTGCGTCGACTTGACCGGCACAAAGCGCATCGCCGGGCGCTGCAGCGCTTCGCAGATCGCGGCGGCATCGGCCGCGTCGTTCTTGCCGCGGCGCCCGCTCATGCGGTAGGGCACGACGAACTTGGGCGCCATCAGCCGTACCGTGTGGCCGAAGTCCTGGAAGCGGCGCGCCCAGTGGTGCGCGCCCGAGCAGGCTTCCATGCCGATGGTGCACGGCGGCAACTTGGCGACCGCTTCGAGCAACTGGTCGCGACGCACGGCCGGGCGCACCAGCGCAGGTTTGCCGCGCTCGTCGACACCGTGCAGGGCAAACACGTTCTTGGCCAGATCGATGCCGAGAAACAGAATCGTCATGGACATCTCCTTGCGTCAGCCGGGTGGAAGATGAGATTGCGCAACCCCATCGTCGTACCGGGCGGCCTGAGGGATAACCTCGGGCGGGTGGGACGCTATGGGGATGTCCCTTTCATTCGTTAGGCATGACCCCATGAATCTCGATGACTGCGAGAAGATATTTCAGCAAGCTCTGTCCAGCGAGAGCGAGTCTGCGTTTTGCCATGCCGCGGGTCCGCTATTCAAAGAGTATGAGATTCTTTCACTCGAATTCGGCCGAGGCAGCATATTTTGGCGCGCCAGGCTGATCGAGAGCGAGATCTACGCGAACATCTCTGATCTTGACTATCCGCCGCCCAAGATTGCCAAACAAGGACGGCTTAATGACCTCGGTATCCCCTGCTTCTACATTGCCGCGCGCAAGGAGACCGCTCTCGCGGAGGTCGGTGCCACTGCGGGGCAGCTAGTACAACTGGCAGGGTTTCGTGTAACTCACGAATCCCCGATCCGACTTGCGGTCATCGGTGAATACTCGAACGTACAAAAGAATGGCTACATGCACTTTGTGGGTCGAGATCCCGACATGGCGATTGCAAAGAGTCTTAATGCCATGCCCCGCCAGGAAGCCCTAAAGAAGATCTACATCGACAAGTTCTTTGCAAGCGTTCTTGCAGACCCAAACGCTTCAGAGAATGGCTATATGTTTAGCCGCGCCCTCGCCCAATCGATCTACTCGAGAGTTGGTGCTGATGGCATTGTATTCCCAAGCGTAAAGGACCGCGGAGGCTTCAATGTAGCGGTTCAAGCCGCCCCATCCGACAGAAGCTTCCACAATGTCAGCTGCCTTGTGGTCCGAGTTGGAAAGCCTAGACAGTTTGGGTTAGTTGAGTTCGAGATAATAAGATCCGCCGAACGCTTAGACGATGAATGGAACTTCATCTGGCTGCAGGGAGTTGATCCAAATGTCATTGGAATTTACAACATGAGCAAAGAGGAGTTTGATGTGGCGTCGCGCAATCCAGGCGACAGAAACAACCTCCTGCATATGCTTCATTCGCACGCTAGTCCTCTCTAGTTCATGCCTAACAATTCATTCGGACCGAAGCTGATTCTCAGCTCGGTTAAATTCAATTATTAATCATCGGAACCCATGTCTTTCTCTGTTCGTCGCGCCACCGAAGAAGATGCAGCTGCGTTGCTGGATCTGAGGCGCGCGGTCTTCACGGAGACGGACTTCATGCTCTGGGAGCCGCAGGAGTTCAAGGCCACAGAGGAAGATGAGCGGAAGTTCATTGCCTGGCTTTCAGGCAAGACCAACAATGTCTTGCTCGTGGCCAAGGAGGGCGCCGATCTTGTCGGCTTCTTGGGCGCCAGTGGCGGTGAGCGCATTCGAACCAGGCACTCCGCCTTGATCTTCCTGGGCGTTCGAAGGGAGTACTGGTCCCGCGGCGTTGCTTCGGCAATGCTCCACGAGGCGCTGTCTTGGGCGTCAACTGCCGGGATGCTCCGCCTGGAACTGAACGTTCACACCACAAACGACCGCGCCGTTGCCTTGTACAAGCGATTCGGGTTCCAGATCGAGGGGAAGCGCCGTGCCTCAATGCTTGTCGCCGGCCAAGTGCGAGATGAGTACCTCATGTCGTACGTCGCAGACCCAAAATTCACAGTGCTGCACGATGCTTGAAGTCAGAGTAGCCAAGCCATGCGATCGGCTTCCGATTTATCGGATGCTCGAGCTTTACCAATACGAGCTCTCTGATATCTGGGACCAAGACCTCGACGTACACGGAGAGTACGGTTACGCGCTGGACCGGTACTGGCAGGACAAGCATTGCGCGGCGTATGTCTTGACCGTCTCGATGCAGTACGCTGGCTTCGCTCTGGTTGACAACCAGGTCAAGCTGCCGGGTGGCGAGTTCTGGATGGATCAGTTCTTCGTCCTCAAGAAGTACAGGCGCAAGCGAATCGCCGCTCACGCCGCCAAACAAGTTTTTGCGCGACACGCTGGCGCGTGGCAAGTCGGGCAGATGACGGATAATGTGGCCGCCCAAGCCTTTTGGCGCAAGGTCATCAATGAGTTCACGGGCGGCGATTACAGCGAGCATCAGCTCACCAGCGGCTGGTGGCAAGGCTACGTTCAGAGTTTTAGCAGCCTTGAACGTAGTGACGCCTAAATAGTCGGTTTCTCCCGCGGCGAGCGTTATGCTGATCTGCCCCTTCCGCCATACCTGCGATTCGGAAGGCGTCCTGATTAAAGGCCACGTGATCCCCGCCCACACCCGCGCCCTGGCCACCGGCGCCGGCCAACCCCCGCCACCGCAGCCGCGCAACCGGGCCCCCGCCGCCTTCCACTCGCTCGCCTCCGACGACCACCTGCCGGCCTTCGCCACCCCCGCCGCCGCCTGACCACCGCGCTCGGCCTGTCCGTGCGGTCCTCCCGGCAACGTGGTCATCCAATGCGAATTGGTGAAATCGCTGTGTCATGATCGGCCGTCCGGGTCCGAGCGGGCCGCTCCGCCCTCCGCCTCGCCCGGCGGTCGCCGCCTCCGAGGTGGTGGTGTCAGGATACGGGCGAGCCACCGGCGCTGCCGCGGCGCGCCGCGGATGACGATGAACTGCACGACCGAAACCAGCGCCGCCGACTTCATGGACCTGCTCGCCCAGCCCGACGAGGCCGGCGGCCAGCACCTGTTCGAAGTCTTCCCCTGGAACGACAACTTCAACACCGGCAACGCGCTGATCGACGAGCAGCACAGGCGCCTGGTGGACCTGCTGAACCAGCTCGCCGGCACGCTGGTGCACAACCGGGCGTTCGAGGTCGAGGCCGCGTTCGCCGAGCTGGCGGCCTATGCCGACTATCACTTCTCGGCCGAGGAAGAGATCTGGGTCGACTGCTTCGGCGACGACGTCTGGCTGCACAACCACCAGGCGGCCCACGGGGCCTTCCTGCCCAAGGTGCAGGACCTGAAGCAGGCCGAAGGCGGCCAGCCGCTGTACCAGCAGATCGAGGGCATGGTGAAGTTCCTGATCCGCTGGCTGGCCTTCCACATCATCGTCGAGGACAAACGTTTCGCGCTCGTCGTCGCCGAGGTCCAGGCCGGCGCGCTGCTGGACGAGGCCAAGCTCAAGGCCGAGCGCAAGATGGGCGCCTCGTCGGTGCGCCTGCTGATCGACACCGTGCTCGGCATGTACGAGAACCTGTCCAGCCGCACGCTGAACCTGCTGCGCGAGCGCCGCGCGCGCGTCGAGGCCGAGGAGAAGCTGCGCCAGGCCTACGTCGACCTGGAGGCCGCCAACCGCCGGCTGGAGGAGTCGGCGATCACCGATGACCTGACCGGGCTGTTCAACCGCCGCCATTTCGACGCCGTCTTCGCTGCCGAGCTGGCGCGCGCCCGGCGCGAGCGTTCGACGCTGACGCTGGCGCTGCTGGACCTGGACCACTTCAAGCGCCTGAACGACACCTTCGGCCACGTCGCCGGTGACGAGGCGCTGGTGTCGGTGGCCGCGGCGCTGCGTGAACACGGCCGCCGCGCCGGCGACTACGCCTTCCGCCTCGGCGGCGAGGAGTTCGCGCTGCTGGCCTGCAGCTCCAGCCCCAGCGGCCGCGGCCGGGAGCTGTTCGAGGCCATCCGCCGCGACATCGAGGCGCTGGCGATCCCCAACAGCCGCAGCGCCACGGCGCCGACGCTGACGGTGTCGATCGGCGCCATCGTGCGCGTGCCGCAGCCCGCGGACACCGCGCAGACGCTGTTCCTCGAAGCCGACCGCCTGCTCTACGAAGCCAAGCAGCAGGGGCGCAACCGCATCGTCTGCGGCTGAGCGCGGCGCTCAGCGCAGCGCCGGCGCGTCCAGCAGGCGTTCGATCTCCCAGCGCTCGGTGTAGCCCTGCACCGAGATGCGCACGAAGGTCCGGCCGGCGTGGGTCGTCACCGGCACCTCGATGCCGCTTTCGTCGAAGAGGCGACGGCGCAACGCCTCGGCGTCCTGCGCCGGCACGGGGATGACCACCATCTGCGCCCAGTCCTCGTCCCGGGCGATCGGCGCCAGGCCGTGGCGGCGTGTCAGCGCCTGCAGCGCCTCGCGCGCCAGCGCATGGCAGCGCTCGCGCACCGCGGGCCAGCCGTGGCGGCGCTGGAAGTCGATCGCCGCCGGCACCGCCAGCCAGGCCGACAGGTCGCGTGTGCCCTGCCACTGCAGGCGGCGTTCGAACAGCGTGCGCCCCAGGTAGGCGTCGAAGCCGGCGTGGCCGCCGGTGCCCTCGGCATATCCCCAGCTGATGACCGGCGCGTCGAGCCGCGCGTGGTGTTCGGGCCGGGCGTGCAGGAAGCCGCTGCCCTTGGGCGCACACAGCCACTTGTGGCAGTTGCCGACGTAGAAGTCGGCGCCGACGGCGTCCAGGTCCAGCGTGATCTGGCCCGGCGCGTGCGCGCCGTCGATCAGCGTCGGGATGCCGCGCTCGCGGGCGGCGCGGCACAGCGCGGCCACCGGCAGCGTCAGCGCCGTCGTCGACGTGATGTGGCTGGCGTAGATCAGCCGGGTGCGCGGCGTCACCGCGGCCATCAGGCGCTCGACGAAGCTCTCGCGTTCGAAGGGCAGCGGGATCTCCACGCGCCGGTAGTGCGCGCCGCGCGCGGCGCAGGCCTGCTGCCAGGCGGCGTCGCAGGCGCCGTATTCCAGGTCGGTGGACAGCACCTCCTCACCCGGTGCCAGCACGAACGAGCGCGTGACGACGTTGACGCCGGTGGTCGCGTTGGGCACGAAGACCAGGTGCTCCGGGTTGGCGCCCACTTCGCCGGCGAGCGCCGTGCGCGCCTGGTGCAGCAGCTCGGCCGAGCGCCGGCCGAGAAACTCGACCGGGTTGCGCTCCATCTCCAGCTGCCAGCGCTGCTGCTCGGCCAGCACCTCGCGTGGGCAGGCGCCGAAGGAGCCGTGGTTCAGGAAGACGAGATCGGGGGCGAGCAGGAACAGGTCGCGCATCGTGTCGTGTCGGCTGGAGGCGGCCGCCCGAGTCTAGGGTTCCGCCTCCAGTGCTGCGGTGCACAATGTCGCGTCCTTCCACGGAGCGCTCGGATGCGGCACGTCGTCTTCAACCAGAAAGGCGGGGTCGGCAAGTCCACCATCGCCAGCAATCTGGCCGCGATCGCGGCCGCCAGGGGGCGGCGGGTGCTGCTCGTCGACCTGGACGCCCAGGCCAACTCGACGCACTACCTGCTCGGCGAGGCCGCGGTCGACCCGCGCCCCGGCGCGGCGGAGTTCTTCGAGACGACGCTGAAGTTCAGCGTGCGCCCGGTGCCGGCGGCCGACTTCGTCACCGCCACGCCCTGGGAGCGGCTGGACCTGATGCCCGCCAGCGCCGCGCTGGAGGAGCTGCACGCCAAGCTGGAGAGCCGCTACAAGATCTTCAAGCTGCGCGACGCGCTGGCCGAGTTTGCCGGCACCTACGACGAGATCTGGATCGACACGCCGCCGGCGCTGAACTTCTACACGCGCTCGGCGCTGATCGCCGCCGACGGCTGCCTGATCCCGTTCGACTGCGACGAGTTCTCGCGCCGCGCGCTGTACGGGCTGCTGGAGGCGGTGGAGGAGATCCGCGCCGACCACAACGACAAGCTCGCCGTCGAGGGCATCGTCGTCAACCAGTTCCAGCCGCGCGCCAGCCTGCCGCGGCGCACGGTGCAGGAACTCGTCGACGAAGGCCTGCCGGTGCTGGAGCCCTACCTGGGCGCCAGCGTGCGCGTGAAGGAGTCGCACGAACTCGCGCGCCCGATGATCCACCTGGACCCCGGGCACAAGCTGACGCAGCAGTTCGTCGCGCTCTACGAGGCCGTCGCCAAGCCTAGAAAGCGCTCAGCGAAGCGCTGAGCTCCTCGCCCCACTGGGCGATCTCGCCTTCGTCGACCTGCAGCCAGGCCAGCGCCGCGGCCGAGTGGTCGGTCCAGTCGCGCTCGGGCAGCTGGGCCTCCTGGCGGCGCACGATGTGCTCGGCGACGAGGCCGGCGGCCATCAGCGTCTGCACCTCGGGCTCGGTCTCCTCGCCGCCCAGCGAGTCCAGGTCGTGGTGCAGCCGGATCGCGGCCATCACCTCGGGCGCCAGGCGCCAGACGCGCGCCACCAGCGCGCCGACGACGGCGTGGTCGGTGCGGTGGTTGGCGTTCTCGGTGGCGACGTAGCTGCGGTCGATGCGCGCCGCGGCCTCGACCATCGTCGAGCCGTAGCCCTTCACGCTCTGCAGCAGCACCGGCATGCCGACGTGGCAGAACAGGCCGTAGGTGTGGGCGACGTCGGGCGACAGGCCGACGAGCTGGCGAGCGATGAAGGTCATCGCGATCGCACGCTGCGCCGAGCGTTCCCAGAAACGCCGCAGGTGGCGGTTGTCGGCGACGATGGCGTTGCGCACCAGGAAGCCGGTCATGATCGCCGCGGTCTGCTTCAGGCCCAGGCGGTTCATCGCCTGGCCGACGGTCTGCACCGGCGGGCCCACGGCGAACAGCGCGCCGTTGGCGTTGCGGATCAGCGTCGCCGACATCGCGACGTCGCTGGCGGCGATGCGGGCGACCTCGTTGAGGTCGGGCTCGGGCTGCTGCATCACCGCCTGCAGCCGCGCCAGCAGCGCCGGGCACGGCGGCACGACGATGTGCTGCAGCGCGCCGCGGGTGCGGGCGTGGTCGATTTCACGGGCGATGGAAGCGGTGCGCGAGGTGTCGGCAGGCAGCGGTGCGGCGATGGCGGTCATGGTGGTGGGGCGCGTCCAGACGTCTTATCGGCCGCGCCGCGCCAGACTGAAGTGCCGTCGTGCCGGCAGGCTTGCGCCGTGTCAGCCGTCTTCCGACACGCGCCGCAGCCGCCGTCCGACGCCCGCGATGGCGCCGCGCCCCAGGCGGCCGGGGCCGTGGCCGACTAAGCTGGATTCATCGCCCAGGGTTCCAGGGAGACCGACGTGATGAACGCCTTCGCCGATGCCGGCCTCGCCGCCCGCTACCAGCTGCGGTTCGAGTCGTTGTTCCAGCAGGGCCGCGCGCTGGCCTTCCCCTGCGACGCCCAGGGCCGCGTGGCGATGGACACGCTGAGCGAGCGAGCGCGCTGCAACTACCTCTACGCCCGCGCCGTCGTCGGCCGCGAGTACGCGACACCGGCCGTCGTGCCCGACTTCCTGTCCTGAGCACCCGATCGGGCGGCGGCCGCGGCGCCAGGGTGCCGCATGCGGCGACAATCGCGCCGTGGCCGCCAGCAGTCTCCTCGCTCTCATCGACGACATCGCGACCGTCCTCGACGACGTCGCGCTCCTCAGCAAACTCGCCGCGAAGAAGACCGCGGGCGTGCTCGGCGACGACCTCGCGCTGAACGCCCAGCAGGTCACCGGCGTGGCCGCCGAGCGCGAGCTGCCGGTGGTCTGGGCGGTGGCCAAGGGTTCGCTGCTGAACAAGGCGATCCTGGTGCCGGCGGCGCTGGCGATCAGCGCCGTCGCGCCCTGGGCGGTGACGCCGCTGCTGATGATCGGCGGCGCCTTCCTCTGCTACGAGGGCTTCGAGAAGCTGGCGCACAAGTTCCTGCACCGCGGCGACGACGACGCCCACCGGGCCGAACTGCGCGCCGCGCTGGACCAGCCCGACGTCGACCTGGTGGCCTTCGAGAAGGAGCGCATCAAGGGCGCGATCCGCACCGACTTCATCCTCTCGGCCGAGATCATCGCGATCACGCTGGGCACGGTGGCCGAGGCCGAGTTCATGACGCGCGTGCTGGTGATGTCCGGCGTCGCGCTGGCGATGACGGTGGGCGTCTACGGCGTCGTCGCCGGCATCGTCAAGCTCGACGACCTGGGGCTGCGGCTGCAGCGTGCCGGCAGCGCCGCGCTGCGTTCGCTCGGCGACGGCATCCTGGCCGCGGCGCCGTGGCTGATGAAGTTCCTGTCGGTGGCCGGCACCGCGGCGATGTTCCTCGTCGGTGGCGGCATCCTGGTGCACGGCGTGCACCCGGTGGCCGAGGCCGTCGAACACACGCTGGGCGGGCTCGGCGGCGTCGCCGGCGCGGTGCTGCCGGCGCTGGCCAACGGGCTGCTGGGCGTCGCCGCCGGCGCCGTGGTGCTGGCCGGCGTGACGCTGGCGCAAAAGCTCTTCGCCCGCGCGCCGGCCTGACCGGCCGGCCGCCTTACTTGCGGATGCCCAGCAGTTCGACCTCGAACTGCAGCGTCGCGTTCGGCGGGATCACGCCGCCGGCGCCGCGTTCGCCGTAGGCGATCGTGCTCGGGCAGGTCAGCTTGGCCTTGCCGCCGGCCTTCATCTTCTGCACGCCTTCGGTCCAGCACGGGATCACGCGGTTCAGCGGGAACTCGATCGGCTCGCCGCGGCGGTAGGAGCTGTCGAACTCCTTGCCGTCGACGAGCGTGCCGCGGTAGTGCACGCGCACGGTGTCGCTGGCCGTCGGGCTGGCGCCGCTGCCGTCCTTCAGCGAGCGGTAGATCAGCCCGCTGGCGGTGACGACGGCGCCGGGTTCGGCGGCGGCGGCCTTCAGCGGGTCGGCCGGCGCGGCGGCGAAGGCGAGGGCGGGAGCGGCGGCCACGACGGCGGCCAGGCACAGGCGGTGCAGGGACAAGGGGGTTCTCCGGGTCAGGGGGGTGAGGAAACGGGCCTCGAACCAGCGTTCGAGCATGCGCCGCTCGTAGGCCAGCGCCTCGTCGGCGCGGCCGCCGAAGAGGCGGTTCTGCAGATAGTTCAGGTCCGAGACGGTCTCGTCGCGTGTCTGCACGCTGCCGCCGGCCTCGAGGCGGTAGCGCAGCGTGATGCGCGGCCAGTCGGCGCCGCCGGTCAGCACGCGCGTGTCGTTGACGTTGCCCACCGGCACGTGGCCGGCGAGGTCGACGTCGAGCACCTCGACCGTCAGCACCTGGCCGTCGGGCAGGCGCCGGGCGAGGTCCTGGAAGATGGCGGCGAGCCGGTCGGTCGTGCGCTCGCGCTCGACGGCGCCGAAGCCGACGTCGGTGTAGCGCTCGGGCTCGACGAAACTCACCTGGACGACGCCGGCGGCCTGCGCCGGGCCGGCCAGCGCCGCCAGCGCCAGCGCGGCGCCCAGCGCCGCGTGGCGGATCGGGAAGAGGTGTGGCATGGGGCCTCCACGAGACGAAGCAGAGACCCCCAATCTGGCACGGAACGCCGCCGGGCACCAGCGCCAGCGACGAGACACCACCGGGCGCAACCTTACTTCGTGCGGCTGTCGCGCAGCGTGGTGATGCGGTTGAACACCGGCGCGTCGGCGCGGTGCAGCACGCGGTCGGCGACGAAGTAGCCGTGGCGCTCGAACTGCAGCCGCGTCTCGGCCGCAACCGAGGCCAGCGACGGCTCCAGCCAGGCCTGCACGACACGCTTGCTGTCGGGGTTGAGCACCTCGCGGAAGTCGCGGCCGGCGGCGTCGGGCTGGGCTTCGGTGAACAGCCGGTCGTAGAGGTTCACCGTCGCGGCGACGGCGTCGTGCCGGCCGACCCAGGTGATCGTGCCCTTGACCTTGATCGCGTCGGCGCCCGGCGTGCCGCTCTTGGTGTCGGGCACGACCTTGGCGAGCACCGCGGTGACCTGGCCGTCGGCGTCCTTCTCGCAGCCCGTGCACTCGACGACGACGCCGTACTTCAGCCGCACCTTGTTGCCCGGGAACAGGCGGAAGAAGCCCTTGGGCGGCGTCTCGGCGAAGTCCTCGCGCTCGATCCAGACCTCGGGGCCGAGGCCGAAGTGGCGTTCGCCCAGTTCCGGGTGGTGCGGATGCGCCGGCGCCTGGCAGGGCTCGACGTGGCCGGCGCCGAAGACCTCGTCCCAGTTGACGAGCTTCAGCGGCAGCGGGTCGAGCACGACCATCGCACGCGCGGCCTTGCCTTCCAGGTCCTCGCGCAGGCAGCCGTCGAGCACCGAGTAGTCGAGCCAGATGTTGGTCTTGCTCGCGCCCGAGCCGTCGGCCATCGCGCGGATGGACTCCGGCGTGTAGCCGCGGCGGCGCATGCCGAAGATCGTCGGCATGCGCGGGTCGTCCCAGCCTTCGACGATCTTCTCGTCGACCAGCGCCTTCAGCTTGCGCTTGCTGGTGATGACGTAGCTGAGGTTCAGGCGGCCGAACTCGTGCTGGCGCGGCGTCGGGCGCGCCAGCAGGCCGAGTGTGGCCAGCTGGTCGAGCAGCCAGTCGTAGAACGGGCGCTGGTCCTCGAACTCCAGCGTGCAGATGCTGTGGGTGATGTTCTCCAGCGCGTCCTCGATCGGGTGCGCGAAGGTGTACATCGGGTAGACGCACCACTTGTCGCCGGTGTTGTGGTGCGTGGCGTGCTTGATGCGGTAGAGCGTCGGGTCGCGCAGGTTGATGTTCGGCGACGCCATGTCGATCTTGGCGCGCAGCACCATCGCGCCGTCGGCGTGTTTCCCGTCGCGCATCTCGCGGAACCGCGCCAGGTTCTCGGCCGGCGTGCGGCTGCGGAAGGGGCTGGGCGTGCCCGGCGTCGTGAAGTCGCCGCGGTTGGCGCGCATCTGCTCGGCGCTCTGCTCGTCGACGTAGGCCAGGCCGGCGTTGATCAGCGCCTCGGCGGCGCGGTACATGAAGTCGAAGTAGTCGCTCGCCCAGTAGAGGTGGGCGGTGCCGTTGGCCTGCCAGTCGAAGCCCAGCCAGCGCACGGCCTCGATGATCGCGTCGACGTACTCCTGCTCTTCCTTCTCGGGGTTGGTGTCGTCGAAACGCAGGTGGCAGACGCCGCCGTAGTCGCGCGCCAGGCCGAAGTTCAGGCAGATGCTCTTGGCGTGGCCGACGTGCAGGTAGCCGTTGGGCTCGGGCGGGAAGCGGGTGCGGATCTTCGCCGGGTCGGGCACGCCCGCCGCGTGGTGCGCGCCGTCGCCCGGGGTGCTGCCCCAGCGGCGCTGGCTCCAGGTGCCGGCCTCGAGGTCGCGCTCGATGATGCCGCGCAGGAAGTTGCTCGGCTTGGGGGCGTCGGGGGGAGTCGGGTCGTGGGCCATTCGGCAGGCGGTTTCGCGCAAGGTTCGGGGCCGCGCGCACGGGGGGCTCCGGCGCGGCGGCGAAAGAGCGAAGGATTCTATCGAGCGGCCGTCGCGCGGGGCGGCCGGGGCGGCAGGGGGCAGGCCGCAGGGGTCAGGTCTCGCGAGACCTGACCCCGTCTTCTCGCGCGAGACCTGACTCCGTCTTCTCGTCGGTGGTCGTTTCGCGAGACGACGGGCGGCAGGTGCGTGCGGCAGGGGTCAGGTCCCGCAGGACCTGACCCCGTCTTCGCGTCTGACCCCGTCTTCGCGTCTTCGCCGCGGCGCCCCGGCCGGTTTGGAATAATCGCCGGTCCTTGTCCACGGCGTCCGCACCCGGCGCGCCGCCCCAGAACCGATGTCCGAGGCGACCGCCCCCGCCGACCCTGCGCCTGCCGCGCGCCCCGCCGAGTCCGCTCCGCTGCAACTGCTGCGCGTCAGCGCCGACGAGGCCGCGCGGCTGGACGGCGCCGCGCTCGGCGGCCTGGC
>NZ_AEWG01000088.1 GCF_000190375.1 Rubrivivax benzoatilyticus JA2 = ATCC BAA-35 | reverse complement strand
CCCGCACGCATCGAGGCGCTGGAGGCCGAGCAGAAGCAGATCGCCGAGCGCCTGGCCAGCAGCGAGCTCTACGTCAAGGAGCCGCAGGCCGTCGCCGGGCTGCAGGCCCGCCACGACGAGATCGAGACCGAGCTGATGGCGGCGCTGGAGCGCTGGGAGACGCTGGCCTCGTTCGGTGGCTGAGGCTGGACGCAGGACGCCGGAAGGCGTCGTGCGCCTGCCGAGGGCCCGAGCGCGATTGCACGCGCGAGGGCTGAGCAGCAGACTCAGAACCAGCCGTCGCCGCCGGCGGCCGGATGGGTGCGCGAGACGATCAGCCCGGCTTGCAGGTACAGGCCGTTGAGCAGGCGCATCGCGCGGCCGCGGTCGAAACCCGGCCATTCGGCGATCTCGCGCAGCAAGCTCGCCGATCGCCGCAGCCGGTGCACCGCTGCGGCCTGGGTGCCGGCCATCTTCAGCGCCGACAGGTCCGCGCCCGGCGCCAGACGGTAGGCCGCGGGGCCGGCGATCTCGGGCAGCAGCTCCTCGCGCGCGCCGTGCAAGGCCAGTTCCCACAGCAGCGGACCCAGCGGCGCGTGGCATTCGGCCTCGCCGACACGCGCCCGGTCGGGGTCGCCAGGCGGGCGCAGCAGCGCCGGCTCGACGTGCAGCACACGCAGCGCGGTCGGGTCGCCGGCCAGCAGCTCGGCCGGCGCCACCGGGGTGTGCACCAGGCGCTGCGCCGGGAACACCGTCAGCGGCACGACACGCTGCCCGTCCTGCAGGTGCAGCAGCAGCGCGCGGCCGTGGCGCACGCAGGCGGCCAGCACCTCGAGCACCTCCAGCCCGTCGGCGTCGTGGGCATCGAAACGCAGCAGGTCCTGCAGCAGCGACGGGTTCAGCCCGGACAGCCGGCTGGCCCCGGCGTCGACGTCGGGGCGCCGGGAGATCTCGTCGAGGTAACGTCGGAACGCGCTGACGCTCAGCAGGTCGGGGACACCTGCCGGCAGCGTGGACTCGAACATGCCGCTCATGCCCGCCTCACTCGGAAGCCGTGGGACCGATGGTACGGACGCCCGGTGACAAGTGGAACGCCCATCAGCCGGCACGCGACAGCTGCTGCAGGCGCTGCCAGAAGCCCGGCTCCGACGAGGTGGCGAAGTTCACCCGCATCAGCGTCGTCGGCCGCCGCGTCGGATGGAAGAGCACGCCCGGCGCCGTCAGCCAGCCTTCGTCGAGCAAGTTCTGAGCCACTCGCTCGGTGTCGGCGCCGACGTCGATCCAGCCGAACAGGCCCTGCGGCGGCGTGACGAAACGGCAGCCCGCCGCCTCGGCCAGCGCCACGACCCGGTTGCGCGCGACCTCCAGCCGCGTGGTGATGCGCTCGGCATGGCGGCGCAGCAGGCCCTGCGACAGGCACCAGGCCAGCGCGTGTTCCAGCGGCCCCGGCGTGCCCAGCGAGCCGAGCAGCTTGGTGTCGATGAACCGTTCGACCAGCGCCGGCGCCGCGGCGACGAAACCGACGCGCCACTGCGGCGTCAGGATCTTCGAGAAACCCGAGACGTAGACCGTGCGCCGCAGACCGTCGAGCTGCGCCAGGCGCGGCGCGTGGGCCGGTGCCAGCCAGGCGTAGGTGTCGTCCTCGACGACGACGAAGTCGTGGGCCTCGGCCAGGCGCAGCACCTGGTGCGCGGCGGCCGCGGTCAGCGAGGTGCCGGTCGGGTTGTGCAGCACCGAGACGGTGACGTACAGCCGCGGCCGGTGCTCGCGCGCCAGCGCCTCCATCGCCGCCAGGTCGGGGCCGTCGGCAGCACGCGGCACCGGCAGCAGGCGCATGCCGGCGGCCGTCAGGCGCGCGAACTCGACCGACCAGCCGGGCTCGTCGACCAGCACCGCGTCGCCCGGGCGCAGCAGCGTGCGCGAGACGATGTCCAGCCCGTGCGTCGCGCCGATCGAGGTCATGATCTGCGCCGGCGACGCGGCGATGCCCAGGTCGGCCAGGCGCTGCGCCAGCGCCTCGCGCAGCGCGGCGTCGCCGGCCGGCTCGCCGTAGCGCAGCCAGGCGCCGGTGTCGCCGCCGCCCAGGCGGCGCAGCGCACGCTGCAGCAGTTCGCCGTCCAGCCACTCCTGCGGCAGCGTGCCCATGCCGGGCGCCGGCCGGCCCGACTGCGCCTGGAACATGCTGCGGATCAGCGCCGTGGCGTCCACCGGCAGCGGCATCGGCGCCGCGGCGCGCGACGCGGGCAGCGCGCGCGCCGGCTGCGTCTCGCGCACGAAAAAACCACGCTGCGGCCGGGCCTCGACCAGGCCGCGCGCCTGCAACCGCTCGTAGGCGCCGACGACGGTGCTGGCGCTGACACGGTGCCGGCGCGCGCAGTCGCGCACCGACGGCAGGCGTGCGCCCGGCGCCAGCAGGCGCTGGGTGATGCGCTCGGTGAAACGGGCGGCCAGTTGTTCGGCCAGCGTCTCGCCGGCGGCGCGCGCCAGCACGGGGGTCTCGTCCATCGCCGTCGGTGGCTGTATCGGTGGCGACATCGATACAGATCGTGGTTGTGTACCGGGAAAGTGTACTGACACTGTGCTGCTTGTCGACCCTAGACTGCGGCCATGACGATGCCGCCCCCTGCCCGAGACGCCCGCCGCGGCCTGTGGCTGGGTCTGCTCGCCGTCGTCGTCTTCGGCATGACGCTGCCGGTGACGCGGCTGGCGGTCGGCGACGCGTCCGACCCGCAGCTGCCGCCGGGTTTCGTCACCGCCGCACGCGCGGCGATCGCCGGGCTGTGCAGCGCGGCCTATCTGCTGGCGGTGCGCGCCCGGCCGCCGCGGCGCTCGCTGTGGCCGGCGCTGGCGGTCTGCGCCGCCGGCTCGGTGGTCGGGTTCCCGCTGTTCAGCGCGCTGGCGCTGCGCCAGGTCGACGCGATGCACGCCGCCGTCATCAGCGGCGTGCTGCCGCTGGCCACCGCCGTCGTCGCCGCGATCTGGCTGCGCCAGCGGGCATCGGCGGGCTTCTGGGCTTGCGCCGTGGCCGGCTGCGCGCTGGTGCTGGGCTTTGCCGCCTGGAGCGGCCACGGCCGCGTGCAGGCCGCCGACGGGCTGCTGCTGCTGGCCTTGTTCAGCGCTGCGGCGAGCTACGTCGCCGGCGCACGGGTCTCGCTGGAGATCCCGCCGGCGCAGACCGTCTGCTGGGCGCTGCTGTTCATGCTGCCGCTGACACTGCCGGCCGCGCTGCTGCAGTGGCCGGCCGCGCCGGTGCGCGCCGGCGCCTGGGCGGCGCTGGGCTACGTCGCGCTGTTCTCGATGTGGCTGGGCTTTTTCGCGTGGTACCGTGGCCTGGCCCTGGGCGGCGTGCTGCGTGTCAGCCAGGTGCAGCTGCTGCAGCCTTTCGTCGCCCTGCTGGCCGCCGTGCCGCTGCTGGGCGAGACCCTGGATGCGGCCACCGTCGGCTTCGCCGCCGCGGCGGTGGGCCTGGTGGCGCTGGGGCGCCGCTTCTCGGCGGCACCCGCGGCCGCGCCCCGCGCGCCGTCGCCGGCATGGCCGCCGGCCGAACCCGATCCCGAACCTGGAGCAATGATCCGATGAGCTGGCAGATGGCCCGCCGCGCCGAGCGGCTGAATCCTTCGACGATCCGCGAGATCCTGAAGCTGACCGAGAAGCCGGGCATCGTCTCGCTGGCGGGCGGCCTGCCGGCGGCCGACGGTTTCCCGGTCGAGGCGATGGCCGAGGCCACCGCCCGCGTCTTGCGCGACAGCGGCCGCGAAGCGCTGCAGTACGCCGCCAGCGAAGGCTACGGTCCGCTGCGCGAATGGATCGCCACGCGCCTGGCGGCGCAGGGCCTGGACGCCGATCCGGCGCGCATCCTCGTCACCACCGGCTCGCAGCAGGGGCTGGACCTGGTCGGCAAGGTGATGATCGACCCGGGCAGCCGCGTCGCCGTCGAGTCGCCCACCTACCTCGGCGCGCTGCAGGCCTTCAACGCCTACGAGCCCGAGTTCGTCGCCGTCGACGGTGACGATCAGGGCCCGCGCCCGGAAGGTCTGGCGGCCGTTGCCGGCGCCCGTTTCATCTATCTGCTGCCCAACTTCCAGAACCCGAGCGGCCGCTGCCTGAGCGACGAGCGCCGGCGTGCGCTGGCCGCCGCGGCGGCGGCTGCCGGCCTGCCGATCGTCGAGGACAACCCCTACGGCGACCTCTGGTACGACGAAGCGCCGCCGGCGCCGGTGTCGGCACACGCCGGCGACAACGCGCTCTACCTGGGCTCGTTCTCCAAGGTGCTGGCGCCGGGCCTGCGGCTGGGCTGGATGCTGGCGCCGCGCGCGCTCTTCCCCAAGCTGCTGCAGGCCAAGCAGGCCGCCGACCTCCACACGCCGGGTTTCAACCAGCGCATCGTGCACGAGGTCGTGAAGGACGGCTTCCTGGACCAGCACGTGCCGACGATCCGCGCGCGTTACGCCGCGCACCGCGACGCGATGCGCGCCGCGCTGGAAACACACCTGCCCGCCGGCTGCCGCTGGCAGGTGCCCAACGGCGGCATGTTCTTCTGGGTCGAGCTGCCGGCCGGCCTGGACGCGACGGCGCTGCTGCCGGCCGCGGTGGCCGCCGGCGTCGCCTACGTGCCGGGCGCGCCGTTCTTCGCCGACGGCGGCCACACCAACACGCTGCGGCTGAGTTTCGTCACCGTGTCGCCGGAGCAGATCGAACGCGGCATCGCGCTGCTCGGCGAGGTGCTGAAGGAGGCGGCGAAATGACCACACGCCGCTTCCACCAGGTCGACGTCTTCGCCGCCGAGGCGACCCAGGGCAACCCGCTGGCCGTCGTGCACGACGCCGACGGGCTGGACGACACGCAGATGGCCGCGTTCGCGCGCTGGACCAACCTGTCCGAAACGACCTTCCTGCTGCCGCCCACCGAGCCGGGCGCCGACTACCGGGTGCGCATCTTCACGCCCGGCGGCGAGCTGCCGTTCGCCGGCCATCCGACGCTGGGCAGCGCCTGGGCCTGGCGTGCCGCCGGCGGCACGCCGCGTGAAGCCGGGTTCGTCGTCCAGCAGTGCGGCATCGGCCTCGTGCGGCTGCGCCAGGCCGGCGGCCGGCTGGCGTTCGCGGCACCACCGCTGCTGCGCAGCGGCCCGGCCGACGCGCCGACGCTGGCGCAGGCCGTGCACGCGCTGGGCGTGGCGCCGGAGGACGTCGTCGGCCACCAGTGGGTGGTCAACGGCCCCGAGTGGCTGGCGATCCGGCTGCGCACACGCGCCCAGGTGCTGGCGCTGAAGCCCGACATGGCGGCGATGGGGCGGCTGAAGCTCGGCGTCGTCGCCGTCGACGACGACGGCGAGACCGCCGCCGAGGTGCGCGCCTTCGTGCCCGGCATCGGTGTCGCCGAAGACCCGGTGACCGGCAGCCTGAACGCCGGGCTGGCGCTGTGGCTGATCGGCAGCGGCGTGCTGCCCGGGCGTTATGTCGCCGCGCAGGGCACGGCGCTGGGGCGCGCCGGGCGGGTGCACGTCGAATCCGACGGCGACACGGTCTGGATCGGCGGCGAGGTCACGCCCTGCATCGAAGGCCGCGTCACGCTCTGAAGGGACCGCATGCAACCCACCGAAGAACTGTTCCGCGACGACGCGACGCTGGCCGAATGCGACGCGACGGTGCTGGCCGTCGAGACCGACGGCGGCATCGTGCTCGACCGCACGGTGTTCTACCCGCAAGGCGGCGGCCAGGCCGGCGATGCCGGCGAGCTGCTCGCCACCGACGGCCGCCGCGTCGCCATCGCCGACACACGCAAACACCCCGAGCACCCGGGCGTCGTCGTGCACCGCGCGGCCGAAGGCGCCGACCTGTCGTGGCTGGCGCCGGGCACCGCCGTGCGCGCGGCGATCGACGTCGCGCGCCGCCAGGCGCACCGGCGGTTCCACAGCGCGACGCATCTGCTGTGTGCGCTGGTGCCGCAGCCGGTGGACGGCTGCTCGATCACCGCCGGCTACGCGCGGCTCGACTTCCACATGACCGAGCCGCTGGACAAGGACCTGCTCGGCGCCGGCCTGGCGCGCCTGGTCGCCGAGGCGCGGCCGGTGCACACCCGCTGGATCTCGGAGGACGAGCTCGACGCCAACCCGCAACTCGTGCGCAGCATGAGCGTGCAGCCGCCGCGCGGCCAGGGCCGCGTGCGCCTGGTCGAGATCGAGGGCCTGGACCTGCAGCCCTGCGGCGGCACGCACGTCGCCAACACGGCCGAGATCGGCGCCGTCGTCGTGACCAAGATCGAGAAGAAATCAGCCAAGACGCGGCGCGTCGTGCTCGGCTTCGCGGACACCTGAAACGAAATCGGCGAAGCGGGCCGGAACCTCGCTTCGCCGACGGGCGTGGGATCAGCGGCGCCGCAGCGCCGCGGCGATCACTTTTCCTTGAACTTGTCGTGGCAGCCCTTGCACGAGCCGCCGGTCTCGCCGACCGCGGCCTTGATCTGGGCGAAGTCACCGGTCTTGCCGGCCGCGTCGAGCTTCTCGACGGCGGCGACGTACTTGTCGGCGGCGGCCTTGAAGCCGGCGGCGTCGCTCCAGACAGCGGCCTTGGCTTCGGTGCCATGGCCCTTGTCGGTGCCCGGGCCGAAGGCCGTCAGCGGCAGCTTGGCCAGCGTCGAGACGATCGCGATGTTCTCGGCGGCGACCTTGGCATCGAACGGCGCCTTGCCCTGGGCCATCGCGGCAACGCGGCCGAAGTGGCTGGCGATCAGCGTGAACGCGCTCTGGCGGTACTCGATCGCGTCACCGGGCTTCTGGAACTGCGCGGCGGCGGGCAGGGCGGTGACCAGGCCGGCCACGGCAGCGGCGGCGAGGGACATCTTTTTCATGCAGGCACTCCGTTGGGGTTATGCGTGAACGCTCGGGCACGAGACCCGGCGGCGCGAGTCTAAAGCCCCCACGATCGATACCGCCCCGGGTTTCGACAAACTCGGCGCGGATCGCCGGCATTCGGCCGCGGCGCCCCGGGATGGGGTTATGGTTGCACCTCCCACCTCGAAGAAGGAGCCCCCGCACCCCATGGCCGCGCCCGACCTCTCGCCCCGCCCGACCCGCATCTGGGACCTGCCCACGCGCCTGTTCCACTGGGCGCTGGCCGCCTCGATCGTCGTCTGCTTCGTCAGCGGCAAGATCGGCGGCAACGCGATGGAGTGGCACTTCAAGGCCGGTTACGTCGCCTTCGGGCTGATCGCCTTCCGCCTCGCCTGGGGCCTGGTCGGCGGCCGCTGGTCGCGCTTCGTCAACTTCATCTACGCGCCCGGCACGGTCCTGCGCTACCTGAAGGGCCGCTCGCGGCCCGAGGAGATGATCGAGGTCGGCCACAACCCGCTGGGCAGCTTCTCGGTCTTCGCGCTGCTGGGCATCGTGTCGATCCAGGTCGCCACCGGCCTCGTCGCCGACGACGAGATCGCCAACACCGGGCCGCTGTGGCGTTTCGTCGAAAGCGAGACCGCGCTCGACGCCACGTCCTGGCACAAGGGGCCGGGACAGTGGATCATCATCGCCCTCGTGTCCCTGCACATCGCCTCGATCGTGTTCCACCGCCTGCGCGGCCACAACCTGGTGCTGCCGATGCTCACCGGCGACAAGCCGCTGCCCGCCGGCACGCCGGCCAGCGCCGACGGCTGGTCGCAGCGCCTGCTGGCGCTGGTGCTCGGCGCCGCGGCCTGGGCGCTGGTCAGCTGGGTGGTCTCGCTCGGCGCGCTGAACTGACGCCGTGGACACGCCCGACATCCAGCTCGTCGAACCCGCCGCCGGCGACGAGACCCTGCTGGACGCGGCACGCGAGATCCTGCGCGAATACGCCGAGGGCCTGGACATCGACCTGTGTTTCCAGTCCTTCGACGAGGAGCTGGCGCAGCTGCCCGGCGACTACGCCGCGCCGGACGGCGCGCTGCTGCTGGCGTTGGTCGACGGCCAGGTCGCCGGCTGCGGCGCGTTCCGCGCGCTGGCCGACGTCGACTACACCAACGCCTGCGAGATGAAGCGCCTGTACGTGCGGCGCGCCTTCCGCGGCTTCGGCATCGGCCGCATCGTCGCGCAGGCGCTGCTCGAACGTGCGGTGCAGGCCGGCTACTCCAACATGCTGCTCGACACGCTGGACGACATGGAGGCCGCGCGCGGCCTCTACGAGTCGCTCGGCTTCGAGGAGATCCCGCCCTACTACTACAACCCGATTCCGGGGGCGCACTACCTGCGCGCCGACCTGGCCGACGGTCTGACACGCTGGTGACCCGATGACCCCTTCCGCCCTCGAACTGCGCGCCGGCGAGCTGCGCCTGGCCCTTCGCCCCGACCTCGGCGGCGCTATCGCCGGCCTCTGGCTCGGCGAGCTGCCGGTGCTGCGCAGCACCGAGCCGGCCGAGCTGGCGAGTTCGCGCCTCGCCGCCTGCTACCCGCTGGCGCCCTACTCCAACCGCCTGGGCTACCGCCGCCTGCGCTGGCACGGCCACGACCACACGACCGCGCCGAACGAGGCCGGCAGCCCGCACTCGCTGCACGGCATCGCCTGGCAGCGCGGCTGGGAGGTGCTGGAGGCCGACGCCGCCAGCGCCACGCTGGGCCTGGTGCACCCCGGCGACTCGCACTGGCCGTTCGCCTTCGAGGTGCGGCAGCGTTTCGTGCTCGAGCCCGACGCGCTGAAGGTCTCGCTGGAACTGCGCAACACCGGCGCCGAGCCGCAGCCGGTCGGCCTGGGCTGGCACCCTTACTTCCCGAAGCGCGCGCGCAGCCGGCTGCATGCCGAGGTCGCCCAGCGCTGGGACAGCGACCCCAGCGGCCTGCCGACCCGCGCCGTGCCGCAGCCGGGCATCGACGCCGATGTCGCCCACCTGAGCTTCGACCACTGCTTCGACGGCTGGCGCGGGCCGGCGCGCATCCGCGACGAGAAGCTGTCGCTGCGCCTGACCTCGTCGATGTCGCGCCTGGTGGTCTACACGCCGCCGACCAAGCCCTACTTCTGCGTCGAGCCGGTGAGCCACGTCAGCAACGCCGTGCACATGGCCGACCCGCTGGCCCACGGCCTGGTCGACGTCGCGCCCGGCGCCGGCACCGAAGCCTGGATGCGGCTGGACATCGCCCCCGTCTGAGGCCATGCAGGTCGACGCGCTGCCCGTCGCGCCCTGCGGCACCGGCGAGTCGCCGTTCTGGTGGCCCGAGCAGGGCGCGCTGTACTGGTGCGACATCCCGGGCCGGCGCGTGCACCGCTGGCGCGCGCGCGACGGCGCGCACGACAGCTGGGACCAGCCCGAAGACGTCGGCTGCATCGCGCCGCGCCTGGACGGCGGCCTGATGCTGGCGCGCCGCGACGGCCTGTTCCGCCTGGACCTGACCACCGGCGCGACGCAGCGCCTGGCGCCGCCGCCCTACGACCGCACCTCGCAGCGTTTCAACGACGGCAAGGCCGACCCGCAGGGCCGCTTCTGGGTCGGCACGATCTGCGAGCCGCGGCTGCCGCCGCGCGCCGCGCTGTACCGCTGGGCCGACGGCGCGCTGGACCCGCAGCTCGACACCGCCAGCACCAGCAACGGTCTGGCCTGGAGCCCCGACGGAGCGACGATGTACTGGTGCGACACGCAGGCGCACCGCATCGAGGCCTTCGACTTCGACGCCAGCGACGGCTCGCTGTCGCGGCGCCGGGTCTTCCACCAGTTCCCGCCGAAGCCCGCCGACGGCTCGCTGGCCGGCTACGGCGGCCGGCCCGACGGCGCCGCGGTCGACGTCGAGGGCGGCTACTGGGTGGCGATGTACGAGGGCGCGCGGCTGCTGCGTCTCGCGCCCGACGGCCGCGTGCTGGCCGACCTGGCGCTGCCGGTGCGCTGCCCGACGATGCCGTGTTTCGGCGGTGCCGACCTCCGCACGCTGTACGTCACCAGCGCCATGCCCAAGGGCGACGCCGGCCCGCTGGACGGCCGCGTGCTGGCGCTGCGCGTGGACGTGCCCGGTTTGCCGGTGAACTTCGTGCACGCGTGAAGCCCGCCAACGAGGATCGCGCGCGCCGCTGGGCGCGCCTGAGCGAAACACGCGACTGGGACCTGGCCGTCGTCGGCGGCGGCGCCACCGGCCTGGGCGTGGCGCTGGACGCCGCGGCGCGCGGCTTCTCGGTCGCGCTCGTCGAGTCGCACGACTTCGCCCAGGGCACTTCGTCGCGCGCCACCAAGCTCGTGCACGGCGGCGTGCGCTACCTCGCGCAGGGCAACGTGAACCTGGTGCGCGAGGCGCTGCACGAACGCGCGGCGATGCTGTCCAACGCGCCGCACATCGCCCAGCCGCTGCCTTTCGTGATGCCCGGCTACCACTGGTGGGAGCGCGGCTTCTACGGCACCGGGCTCAAGCTCTACGACGCGCTGGCCGGCGAACGCGGCCTGGGCGCCACCGAGTGGCTGGGCAGCGGGCAGGTGCGCACGCTGCTGCCCGGCGTGCAGCCGCGCGGGCTGTGGGGCGGCGTCAAGTACTGGGACGGCCAGTTCGACGACGCCCGCTACGCCGTGCTGCTGGCGCGCACCGCGGCCGCACGCGGCGCGGTCGTGCTGAACCACTGTGCCGCCGTCGCGCTGCAGCGCCGCGACGGCCGCGTGCAAGGCGTCGTCGTGCGCGACGCCGAGACCGGCGCCGAGGCGACGCTGTCGGCGCGCTGCGTCGTCAACGCCGCCGGCGTCTGGGTCGACACGCTGCGCGAGCTGGACCGCGAGGCCGGCGCCGCGCCGCGCAAGCCGCTGGTCGCGCCGAGCCAGGGTGTGCACCTGGTCGTCGACAGGCGATTCCTGCCCGGCACGCACGCGCTGCTGGTGCCCAAGACCGCCGACGGGCGCGTGCTCTTCGCCGTGCCCTGGCTGGGCAAGCTGATCCTCGGCACGACCGACACGCCGCGCGAGGACCTGGCGCGCGAGCCGCAGCCCTTCCCGGCCGAGGTCGACTTCATCCTGCGCGAGAGCGCGCGCTATCTGCAGCAGGCGCCGCGGCGCGAGGACGTGCGTTCGGTCTGGGTCGGCCTGCGCCCGCTGGTGCGCCACGACGGCGAAGCCGGCGACACCAAGGCGCTGTCGCGCGAGCACACGGTGCTGGTGTCGCCCGGCGGCCTGGTCACCGTCACCGGCGGCAAGTGGACGACCTACCGCGCGATGGCCGAGGACGTGCTCGACCGCTGCATGGCGCAAGGCCTGCTGCCGCGCCGGCCGGCCGGCGCGACGGCACGGCTGCAGCTCGTCGGCGCGGCACCCGGGCGCTCGCTGACGGCACCGCCGGGTGAACACCTCTACGGCAGCGAAGCGGCGGCGCTGCGTGGGCTGCCGGGTGCGGAGCACTGGCTCTGGCGCGACGGCGACGGCGGCCTCAGCGAGGCGATGGTGCGTTTCGCCGCCCGCCACGAGGCGGCGCGCACGGTCGAGGACGTGCTGGCGCGGCGCTCGCGGCTGCTGTTCCTGGACGCCGCCGAGGCCGGCCGCCTGGCCGGCGTGGTGGCCACGATCCTCGGCGACGAGCTGGAGCGTGAACTCGATCCGGCGCCGTTCGAGGCGCTGGCCGCGCGCTACACGCGGCTGCCCTGATCAGGCCGGCGCGCCGACCGCCGGCAGTTCGGCCAGCATCTCGCGCACCTCGGCCGGGCTGAGGATCTCGCTCAGCACCCGCGGCGCGCCGCCCCCCGGCGTGTACAGCGCGTAGACCGGCACGCCGCTGCGGCCCAGGCGCGCCAGTTCGGCGGTGATCGCGGCGTCGCGGCGCGTCCAGTCGGCGCGCAGCAGCACCACGCCGCGGGCGCGGAACTCGGCCAGCACCTCGTCGCGCGCCAGCGTCGTGCGCTTGTTGACCTGGCAGGTCACGCACCAGGCGGCGGTGAAGTCGACGAACACCGGCTTGCCCTCGGCCAGCGCCTGCGCGGCACGCTCGGCGCTCCAGGGCTGCCAGTCGGCTTCGACGGCAGCGGTGGCCGCCGGCGGCGCCTCGCGCCAGGCCGGCAGCGCCCAGGCCAGCGTCGCGCCGAACAGCGCCAGCGCCAGCAGGCCGAAGCCGGTGCGTGCCCGCACGCCGAGCGAACGCGAGCCGAAGGCCCAGGCGGCGAAGGCCAGCGCGACCAGCAGCGCCAGCAGCGCCGCGGCACCGTCGATGCCCGTCTGCTGGCCCAGCACCCAGACCAGCCAGACCACGGTGGCGAACATCGGGAAGGCCATCACGACCTTGAAGTGCGCCATCCAGACCCCCGGGCGCGGCAGCGCGCCGGCCAGCCGCGGCCAGGCGCTGGCCAGCAGATAGGGCGCGGCCATGCCCAGGCCCAGCGCGGCGAAGACCGTCAGCGCCTGCGCCGGCGGCAGCGTCACCGCGACGCCGAGCGAGGCGCCCATGAACGGCGCCGTGCACGGCGAGGCGACGGCGACGGCCAGCACGCCGGTCAGCAGCGAGTCGACCAGCGGATGGCGCGCGCGCGCCGCCGCCCACGACGACGGCAACACGGAGCCGAACTCGAAGACACCGGCCAGGTTCAGGCCGATCAGCGTGAACAGCAGGGCCAGCGCCGCGACGACACCCGGCTGCTGCAGCTGGAAGCCCCAGCCGAGCTGCTCGCCGCCGGCGCGCAGCGCCAGCAGCAGGCCGGCCAGCGCGACGAAGGACACGACGACACCCAGGGTGTAGGCCAGGCCGCCGGCCAGCAGCTTGGCGCGGTCGTGCGCGTGGGCGGCGAAGCCCAGCACCTTCAGCGACAGCACCGGGAAGACGCAGGGCATCAGGTTCAGCAGCAGACCGCCGCCGAAGGCCAGTGCGAGCGCCAGCGCCAGCGAGGTGTCGGCCGGCGGCGCGGCCGGCGGGGCCACGGCTCGGCGCCCGCCCAGCCTCGGCCACCGGC
>NZ_AEWG01000089.1 GCF_000190375.1 Rubrivivax benzoatilyticus JA2 = ATCC BAA-35 | reverse complement strand
GTGACCAGCGCGCGGATCGACACCAGCAGCTCGCGCGTGTCCACCGGGTCGGCGCCGTTGCCCTGGTGGCGGGCGAGCTGCGCCTTCAGCGCGTCGCCCGAGGCCAGCAGCACGTCGACCATCGCCGCCGTCGGCGCCAGTTCGTGGCGGCGCAGCTTGTCCAGCAGCGTCTCCATCTCGTGCGTCAGCTCGGCGATGTCGCTGAAGCCGAAGGTCGCGGCGCCGCCCTTGACCGAGTGCGCGCAGCGGAAGATCGCGTTGAGCTCCTCGTCGTCCGCGTTCTCGATGTCGAGGTTGAGCAGCATCTGCTCCATCGTCTCGAGGTTCTCGCCGGCTTCTTCGAAGAAGACCTGGAAGAACTGCGAGAGGTCGATGCCGGCGGACAGGTGGGCGCCTTCTTGTTGGGTGTCGGCCATGGTCGTGCTCCGTGTTCCTGCTGGGGTCCCGTCGCGGGACTCAGCGAATGACCTTGCCGATGACCTCGACGAGCTTGGCGGGGTCGAAGGGCTTGACCAGCCAGCCGGTGGCGCCGGCGGCGCGGCCGGCCTGCTTCATCTGGTCGCTCGACTCGGTGGTCAGGATCAGGATCGGCGTGCTCTTGAACTTCGGGTTCTCGCGCAGCTTCTTGGTCAGGCTGATGCCGTCCATGCGCGGCATGTTCTGGTCGGTCAGCACGAGGTTGAAGTCGCGCTGGTTGGCCTTCTCGTAGGCATCCTGTCCATCGACGGCCTCGACGACATGGAAGCCGGCGTTCTTCAGCGTGAAGGACACCATCTGGCGCATCGAGGCGCTGTCATCAACGGCAAGGATCGAGTGCATGGGAGGTCTCTCGGGGGGGAAGGTTGGAGTTCTGGGGGCGGATGCGCCGGGCGGTCAGAAGAGCTCGACGGACCCGGCGTCCATCTCGTCCTGGGTCACGGGGTTGGGGCGCAGCGGCGCCTCCTCGACGAGCGTCTCGCCGTCCTCGTCGTCGCCCATGGTGTCGCGGGCCAGCCGGTCGGCGCAGTTGCGCAGGCGCCGGGAGGTGTGGTGGACCAGTTGCGAGGCCATGTCCTGGAACTGCATCGCCGTGATCGCGCCAGCCATGTGCTCCATCGCGGCATGGAGCTGGTGGCTGTCGAGCTCGGGGTGCGGAGCGGCCGAATGCAGCAGCTGCTTCAACTCCTGCGTCGCGCCGTAGAAGTGCACGAGCAGCGAGTCGCAGGCGTCGCTGAGCAGGCGCTGGAGGCGGTCGAGGTCGTTGCTGGCGACGAGCAGGTGGTCCTGCAGGTCCGCGGCGGCCAGCAACGGCATCGTGCCTTCGTGTGCCGTGTCGTGAGGTTCCTGGGAGAGCATCCGGACTCCGGGTGTTCGGTTCTTGTTCGACCTCGTCCGGCCGCGGATGCACCGTGTTGGTGCAGTCCTGATGCGGCCAGCCGGGCCTCTTCCGACCCATTTTCGGCACGCGCCCCGCAAACATTGAGCGGAAGACGCGGTGATTCGCGTCATATTTCTGTGCTCCCGGCGGGCCCCCCGGGCGGGGGCGGTGCGCAGGGTGCGCGATACTTCACGGATGAGCGCTCCTTCGCCGCCGGTGCGCCTGCTGCACCTCGAGGACTCCGAAGCCGACCACGCGCTCGCGATGGCGCAGCTGCGCCGTGCCGGGCTGCAGGTGCAGGTCGAGCGCGTGGACAGCCGCGACGCCTTCGTCGAGGCCCTGGGCCGGCCCTGGGACCTGATCCTGTCCGACTACAACCTGCCGTCGTTCACCGGGCTGCAGGCGCTGGAGATCGTGCGCGAGCGCGGCTGCCTGGTGCCCTTCATCCTGGTCTCCGGCGAGATCGGCGAGGACACGGCCGTCGAGGCGATGCGCAACGGCGCCAGCGACTACCTGCTGAAGAACAACCTCGCGCGGCTGGCGCCGGCGATCGAGCACGCCATCGCCGCCGCCGAGACGCGGCGCGCCAAGCTGCGCGCCGACCTGGAGCTGCAGGCCTCGCAGGAGCGGCTGTCGGAGCTGGCGCAGCATCTGCAGCTGTCGGTCGAGGCCGAGCGCAACGCGATCGCGCGCGAGATCCATGACGACGTCGGCGGCTCGCTGACCGCGCTGAAGTTCGACCTGCACTGGATCGGCCAGCGCGTCACCACGCCGGAGCTGAAGACCCGCGTGCTGAGCGCGCTGGACACCGTGACGCACGCCATCGAGGCCAGCCAGCGCATCATGCACAACCTGCGCCCGGCGATCCTGGAGCAGGGCCTGGTGCCGGCGCTGCAGTGGCTGGCCGGGCGTTTCGAGCGCAGGAGCGGCGTGCCCTGCGCCTTCCGCACCAGCCACGAGAAGCCGCAGCTGCCGCTGGGCGTGCCGCTGGTGGCGTACCGCACGGCGCAGGAGGCGCTCACCAACATCTCCAAGCACGCGCAGGCGACGCGGGTCTCGCTGGACCTGTCGCTGACCGGCGGCGTGCTGTCGCTGGAGATCAGCGACAACGGCCGCGGCCTGTCGGCCGAGGATCTGGCCAAGGCGCAGAGCTTCGGCATCCGCGGTCTCAAGGAGCGCGCGGCCACCGTCGGCGGCTGGATCGACCTGAGCAGCGGCCCCGGTGGCACGACGCTGATCCTGTCGGTGCCGCTGGAAGCCGGTGCCGGCACCGTGTTCGACCCGGCGCGCGACGACCGCGAGCACGATCCCTCGGCCTGGGCCTCGCTGTAGCGGCCCGCAGTCCCGGAGCGACCCGATGATCGACGTCATCCTCTGCGACGACCACGCGCTGATCCGCCGCGGCATCCGCGACACGCTGTCCGACGCCCCGGACATCCGCGTCGTCGGCGAGGCCGGCGACTACGGCGAGTTGCGCACGCTGATGCGCGGCACGAGCTGCGACGTGCTGGTGCTGGACATCAACCTGCCCGGGCGCAGCGGGCTGGACGCGCTGCACGCGCTGAAGGACGAGGGCTCGCCGGTCAAGGTGCTGATCGTCAGCATGTACCCCGAAGACCAGTACGCGATCCGCGCGCTGCGCGGCGGCGCCTTCGGCTACGTCAACAAGGGCGGCGAGCCGCGCCAGATCGTCGACGCGGTGCGCACCGTCGCCCAGGGGCGCAAGTACGTGACGCCGGAGATCGCGCAGATGCTCGTCGAGAGCCTGACCGCGCCGGTGCTCGAGACCCCGCACCAGAAGCTCTCCGACCGCGAGCTGCAGACGCTGGTGATGATCGCCTCGGGCAAGCGCCTGGCCGACATCGCCGAAGAGCTGATGCTCAGCCCCAAGACCGTCTCGGTCTACCGCGCGCGCGTGCTCGAGAAGCTGCAGCTGGCGAACAACTCCGAACTGACGGTCTACGCGATCCGCAACGGGCTCGTCGGCTCGTGAAGCCGCGCGCTGCGGCGCTCGACGACGCGCAGGCGATGCGTGTCGCCGGCGCCGAGCTGCTGTCGCTGGCGCTGATCGACGCACGCAACCACACGCTGCGCTGGCTGGCGGCCTTCGAGGCCCGCGACGCGCTGTCCCGCGCCGACGGCGGCCCGTCGCCGCTGGCGCTGGCCGCACGCGCCGGTGCCTGGCAGGACCGCTGGATCGCGCG